>CAZFWD010000034.1:0-21944 GCA_964522535.1 uncultured Desulfonema sp. | reverse complement strand
ATCCACTTCGACACCATGATTGCCTCCTACGTGATCAATCCGGGCATCCGGCAGCACAATCTCGATTATCTGGCCCAGCATTACCTGAACCATAAGATGACCAGTTACCAGGAGGTGACCGGCAAGGGGAAGAACGCATGCTGTTTTTCCGAGGTGGAGATCCAGAAGGCCTGCGAGTATTCGTGCGAGGATGCGGATATCACCTTCAGGCTGAAGGAGGTCCTCGATGAAAAGCTGGTGTCTGAAAAAAACGAGGGTCTCTTCTATGATCTGGAAATGAAGCTCCTCCCGGTGCTCATGGACATGGAAATGACCGGGATCCGGATCGATGCCGGGTTTTTCAAGGAAATGTCGGGGCGCTTTGCACAAGAGATGAAGAAGATGGAAGAGGCGGTCTTTACCGAGGCCGGCATGGCGTTCAATATCAACTCGCCCCAGCAGTTGGGCTACGTGCTCTTCGAGAAACTGGGGCTTCCGGGCCAGAAAAAGACTGCCAAGAGCGGGCACTATTCAACCGACGTGAGGGTCCTGAAGATGCTGTCCGCATCCAATTTCAAGATCCCCAGCCTCCTCCTTCGCTACCGCACCCTCTCCAAGCTCAAATCGACCTATCTGGACGCCCTTGTCAATCTGGCCGATCCGTCCACCGGCAGGATTCACACCTCCTACAACCAGACGGTCACGGCCACGGGCCGGCTGAGCAGCTCCCAGCCCAACCTTCAGAACATCCCCATCCGCACCGAAGAGGGGCGGGACATCCGCCGGGCGTTTATCCCCCGGCCGGGCTGGTATTTTCTTTCCCTGGACTACTCCCAGGTGGAGCTGCGGCTGCTGGCGCATTACTCCGACGACGACATCCTGATCCAGGCCTTTAAAGAGGATGAGGATATCCATCAGCGCACCGCCGCCGAGGTGTTCCAGGCGCTTCCGTCCATGATCACCCCGGCCCTTCGGCAGCAGGCCAAGGTGATCAACTTCGGCATCATCTATGGCATGGGGGCCTTTCGGCTGGCCAAGGAGCTCAACATCAGCCAGAAGATGGCCGCCACCTATATCGATCAGTACTTCAAGCGCTACAGCGGGGTGAAGCGGTTTATCGATGACACCATCAAAACCGCCGAAAAGGAAAAACAGGTCACCACGGAGCTGGGCCGAATACGCAGCCTTCCGGATATCAACAGCAAAAACGCAAACGTAAGAAAGCTTGCGGAGCGGACCGCGGTCAACACCAAGATCCAGGGCACCGCCGCGGACCTGATCAAGCTGGCCATGATTCAAGTGGACGCCGCCCTTTATAAGAAACGGCTGAAATCCGTCATGCTGCTGTCCGTGCATGATGAGATCGTGCTGGAGACCCCGGAGGATGAGCTTGAAACGGTAAAGCCCCTGGCCCGGGATATCATGGAGAATATCTGGTCCTTCAAGGTGCCGCTGAAGGTCAACCTGGCGGTGGGCAGGGACTGGGCCGAGGCCCATTAGCCCTTACTTTTTGTGTCCTTCCCGGTCGTCGGACGCACCGGCCGACGCCCTCACTGATTTTTCCACCGTATCGTAGATGTTGCGGAAATGGTCGTGAAAGCTGGCGGGGGAGATGTTGCCCACCTCGATGAATTTCACGACGATCTCCTTGACGGTCTTTACGATCAGTTCGTCTGTTTTTGATCCCATGAACGTTTTTCCCTTAAGCAGATTCCCTGGTGAACGGTTTTTTGTTTGCGTTTTCAGGGCTTCATACCAGATCCCATCAACCGGCGCAATCTATTATTGACAGGCCGAAGCCGCGTATCTATAGTAAATCATTAGAACAGCGGTTCAAACCGCCTGCCGAAAACGGCCTGAACCGGAAAGGATCGCCATGATGCTCAAAAACCGACCGGTCAAAATCGGCCGGAATAATCCCTGCCCCTGCGGCAGCGGCAAAAAATACAAGCACTGCTGCATGAATGCGGATCGCGCCAAATCGGTGGACATAAAAAACCTCTACGCCCAAAGGTATGATATCCGCTTAAAAGACGAAAGGGATATTGAGGAGATTCGCGCCTGCGGCCGTTTGGTGGTCGAGACCCTGGACCTGCTGGAGGCGCATATTCGACCGGGGATCCCCACCGAAGCCTTAAACACCCTCACCAACGAATTTGCGGAAAAACACGGGGTCATTCCCGCCCCCTTAAACTACAAGGGGTTTCCCAAGAGCCTCTGCACCTCCATCAACGAGGTGATCTGCCACGGCATTCCCGGGGACCGGGTGTTAAACGACGGGGACATTATCAACGTGGATATCACCCATATTCGCAACGGGTATTACGCCGACGCCAGCAAGACCTTTTTTGTGGGCGCCCCGGGGCCGGACGCGAAAAAGATTGTTTCCGTGGCGGCAAACTGCCTCAAGGCCGGCATGGGCATGCTCAAGCCCGGCAACACCATCGGGGATATCGGCTGGGCCATTCAGCAATACGCGGAAAAGCAGGGCTGCTCGGTGGTGCGCGAGTTTGTGGGCCACGGCGTGGGCTTTGAGTTCCACGAACCCCCCCAGGTCCCCCATTACGGAAAAAAATCCGAGGGGATTGTGCTGGTGCCGGGCATGGTGTTCACGGTGGAACCCATGATCAACCTGGGCCGGCACGGGCTGTTTGTGGCCTCGGACGGATGGACCGCCGTCACCAAGGATGGAAAGCTCTCCGCCCAGTTTGAACAGACCTTCCTGATCACCCCGGACGGGTATGAAAGCCTGACGCCTTTTGAGCTGTAGAAAAACCCAGAGCCGGATCTTCTTTCGGCGCGCAAAGGACCTAAACCATTGGATGCGTTAGCCACCGACAAGTTCTTGAAACGCTACCTGGCGAGGTCCCGGACCCAGCGCCTGCTGGCGGCGGAAGGAAAACACATCGACCTGTTTGTCCCCCTGATCGGCGGGAAGCAGCTTGTCCGTATCGCCACGCTCGACGGCCGGGAAAAGGCCGTGCTCCGGGTCTTTCCCCAATCCAAAAAAAAAGATATAAAACACCGCCAACTGGCGGCAGAGCTCATTGAGGCGCACGGCCTTCCTGCCCCGGCCATGCTGGATGTCCATTGCGAAAATACCGAGCGGCTCTGCCTGTTTGTCGAGGAGTTCATTCACGGATCCCACCCCTCGCCCGCGGACCTGACCCCGGCGCAAATCAGCGCCCTGGCCGATGTTCTGGCGCGTTTTCATCGCGTGACCGATTCCCGTTTCGGCCCGCCCGGCGCGCCGAGGGCCCGAGGTTACTCCCGGCGGGCGATGCGCCGCGTGGACAACCGTTTTCTTGCCCTGCGACGGCGCATCGGGGGCAGGGTCCCGCGGCTCGAAAAGAGGCACGTCAAAAAATGGTTTAAGCGGATGGCGCCCCGTCTGGATGCCGTCAAGGCCTTTTCGCTGATCCATTACAAACCGCATACCGGCAACCTGATCTGGCGGCCCGATCCGCCTGGCTTCGTGCTCATCGACTTTACGACCCTTCAGTTCGGCTGCGCCGCCAAGGATTGCGTCGAGGTCTGCCATCAGGTTTTCGACGAGCAGCCGGATCCAGTGGCATCCTTTCTTAAACAGTATTTTAAAAAGGCCGGGGCCGGCGCCGAATCCGCCTATACGATGGTGGAGCCTTTCTACCATGCCTACCACCATCTGGGGCAGGCCGCCATCTATTGTCATTCCCGCCGCAAATTCGGCGACAATGGAAATCCCTTTCGTGAGAAGCCGGTGCCCACGGCCTGGGATCATTGGGAAAGGCTGATGGAAATCGTGGAAAAAAATCCCGTGTAACTGCGATGAACAAAAAAGGGGTCAAGTCTCCGTTTGGCTCTTTTCAGCAAATAAGAAATCGGGGAGCAACTTCAAATGGAGAAAGGAGGTTCGGTCGGCAGCGTGCTGGAGCGACCGAAAAAGAGAATGCAAACGGATCACAAATTCAAAAAGCGTTTAGAAAAATTGCAGCGTCTGATAGACAAGAGCCAAACGGAGAATTGACCCCATTTCTTTCGAAACTGGCTCTTAGTGAGACTCTGGCCAAACAGCGGAAACAAAAAAATCTCACCCAGACTCAACTCGCTAAACTGCTGAAGTCAAGCCAGTCCCGGGTTGCCAAAATGGAGTGCGGCGACCCAACTGTTTCTCTGGATCTTCTTGTTAAATCCCTGCTGGCCATGGGCGCGACCAGGGAAACGATCGCACAGGCATTTCGCTGAAGCCGTCAGATAAGGGTGTAGGAGAGGGTGTAGGAGGGTGGTGCAGGAGGGTCGGACCAAGATAACATATTGAAACTTTAATTTATATTTCCCCAAAATAGGTGTTTTTCAGGCTCTATTCCGCTCTTTTCAGGTCCGAAATGATCAATGCTCCGCCAGCCCTTGCCGTGCCTGCATTTCCATTTTTGTCCATTTTTGCCGTCGAAAAGCGCTATATAGCGCGGGAAAGAAAAGATTATTAACAAATTTTTTATTTAATTTCAGCACCTTGCCTTAGTCTGCCCCCCGATTAAGACTAAGTTCGCTATCTTTACCCAAGAGCCTTCTCTGAGAGGGATAAACTATTTCAGAAAATTACCCTCTTAAGTTATTAAGGGAAATGGCTGATTGAAAAAGTTCTGTTTTCCATTTTATTGGCTGGCTTTTTAAATCAACTCGAAAACGGACTTGACCAAAAAAACTATTAACTTGGTATATTGATTTGGTGGCATCTTTTACAAATTGTTCAACTATTTTGGGCCTCTTAACGCGTTTTACTCTTGGTGGTGCTGTAATGTAACCTTCAGAAGTTCGGCTTTTAATTCTGTTGATATCCTCAAAGGTTGGCAGACTAATATTTCCTTTTGAAAATGGCGTCATTACCGCTAACGGGTTTTTTATCAACATCTTCTGCCACACTTCTGGCAAATCAGCATTTTTAGAGCCGTGATGTGGGATTTTAAAAACTGAAGCTATACCTCCTGGACGTAGATTTGAATCAACAATAGCTGCCCATCCATGTCTTTTGTCCAGGGAATTTTCGAGATCAGAGCCAAAAAGCAGGCAAATATCTCCGACCTCAATCCAAATAACAACAGCGACATTGTTTGGTTGAGGAGCTACAACATCTCGCTTTGTTGTATTTTTTTGTGGAAAAAGTTCCTTTAGCTGAATCTTAGCTAAATGTATTGCAAAATCAGCAGGCGATAATGCTGTAATGCAACAAAGAGACTTGCTATTTGGCCCATTTGTTTTCCAAAGCGGTTTTTCTGCACTAGCATATTTAGGCGTTCTATGAGAAGTCTCCAACGACTTTAAAACAATATCGAATTCGTTTACGCCTTCAGTCAAGCCTGGCCTTGCTCCATAGGCCTTTATAAATGTGATAAATTCTTTTGTTAAAAGTCCATCTGAGCATACGAATGTTGCATTTGAACAGGCGTTAACAGTTTTGCCGATTCCCCTAATGTGGTCATCATGCCAATGGGTAGCGATAACCAGTTTTACATCCTTATCTAACGGTACACCGATGCTGGATAAATATTCAATAGCACATGGTTCTTTTGATGAGGGGTTGATACATGAATCAATAATTATCCAATCATTAAAACCAATATGGACTAAAATACACTCTCCATATCCTGGACCAAATATTGATATTTCAACTTCTTCGGTAAGAGGCGGGGTCAACATATGTGTCAGGTAATACCAAGCGTTATTAGTGCTTTTTCGGCCTTTTTTTGAGCCTCGGATAGCTCTTCACATTTCCAAACTGGAAGCCGCCGAAATCTGATAATCGAGGATCTGGTGCGAGTCCCTGATGGGCTTATTTGATATCCAATACTCCAGTAAAATACGGCACCAATATCAATTAATTGTAAATCTTCGTCCGATATTTCTGACAGAAGGATCTCTGCCTCCTCATCTGGCGAATTGCCATCTTGATCAACGAGTCTGCATAGGATGCAATCCTCATAGATTTTAAGAACAACTCCGCGCCATTTTTTTAATGACGTAAACAGCGTAGCTCTTTGGTGTTTAAATGGATACCAAACAATAGGAGGCTCGGATATTTCTTTTTGAAGTAAATTGGAGTTATTATCAATATCTATATAGCTCGAATTGATTTTACTATCAACACATGCCTCCTCTTGAGTAGCTGTAAATCCACATTCTTGAAAAGTTGGTTGGCCGTAAGAAGTGACATCCGGGTTTGAAATGACTTCCCATTTGCGATCCTTGTATAATGAAGGAATAAATTTTCCTTCCTCTTCAGAATCGTTAATATCGTTATTATCTGAAGCTATGCTAAGTCTTTTCTGATCATACTGTTCAAACCTTGCAGATTGCATATTTTCTCCTTTTAACCAATGATTGTTTTGGCTATGTCTCCAACACCATAAATCGAATTTTTCCACTTGGTATTAAGGATTTCCATTAATTTTGAGCAGCCCATTGCATTTTTAGGATTATCAACTTCATAATGATCATTGGTGTTTATAAATATTCCCGGCGTAATTCGAGCTGATGGTTCGACCCTTACTCTCAAATATCCCTTAGGGCCATCTACCCTAACATCCAGCATTTCAACTCTTGTCAGCCCTGGAGCCCGCATTAATAACTTCCAAGGTTCTTTTGGGGCAAGCTTATCGCCTATCTCGTGCAAAAGCTTTTCGTCTTTTACCCTGTAATGCATAGCCGTATTAATTCCAAGAATGCCAGCCGGTGTATGAGACAATAAGCTAAATGTGCCCAGCACAAAGTCAACTATCGGTTCAAAATATGCTTCCTGTTCAGTTGACGCATCAAATCGATCTCTTGTAACTGCCAACCGTAGCCAATCTCCAATGTGGAATATTGAAATATCATTATGAATAATTTCTGTATCCGCTTCTTCAGCCTCAAGTTTTCTAATAAGTTCATTTGCTGCAAACCAAGCTGGCTGAAATATCTTTGGATTAAAGCTGCCGAGCATTACGATATTTATCCCGCTCAATTCTGCTTTCATGTCAGCCTCTTTAAAAAGGATCGATTTATGTAAAAAATAGGCGATATTAACGTAATGTGACTATAGACTATTCAAAAGACAAAAGACTATTCAAAATTATTTAAAATTTCAAGTAATAATTCAAAGAAAAAAAGGGGACGCCCTTTATATTTTTACATTTATAAATCTCAAAACCTTCATGCCAGCATCGATGCGCTGGCGATTTCGGACGCATCGAAGCTGAATTGACAAACAGGATGAATGTTTGAGGCCGGCATAAAGACCGGCCCCATCATTTTTGAATTCAATCCCCCGGTCTAGTCAATCTCCGAAAAGCTCTGGTAGAACATCACCGTGGCCGGGCTGGTGACGGTCGGGTCGGTGATCACGTTGATGCAGGCAGGCTTTCCGGAGGCAACCGCCCGTTTAATGGCCGGGACGATCTGGTCGTCCTTGGTGACCAGCTCCCCGTATCCGCCCAGGCCTTCCACCATCTTTTCATAGTTGCGCATGCCCAAATCGGAGCAGGTGCAGCGGTCCGGTCCGATGCTCATCTCCTGGGAGTGCTTGATCATGCCCCAGGCGCAGTCGTTGTTCACCACGCAGATGATGGGAATGTTGTGCCGCACCGCGGTATCGAACTCCATGCTGTTGAACCCGAAGGACCCGTCCCCGTTTAACACCACCGCCGGCTTGTCCGGATGCGCCAGCTTGGCCGCGATGGCAAAGGGAATGCCGGTCCCCAGGCAGCCCAGCAGCGCGCCGGCCGGAATCATGCCCCCGCCCCTCTGAGATGACAGCAAGCCAGCTATTCCGTAGTAACTGGTATCGCCGCCATCCGCCACATAATAGGCGTCCTCGCCGAAAGCCTCCATGATCCGGGCCACCAGCCGAATCGGATGGATGGGGTCGCTGGGGGTGGCGCGTTTTTCAAGCTCAGTGGTCATAAACGCGGCATAGGCGGTTTTCAGCCGCTTCGTCCATTCGCCGTGGTCGCGGGCCTCCTCCCGGTCAAGCAGCGCCGCAAGCACCGCCCCGCAGTCGCCCGCAAGCCCCACCTCCGAGGTGCGGTTCCGGTCGATCTCATGGGGCGCGATATCGATCCGCACCACCTTGGCGTTGGGGAACAGCTTGGTGGCCTGCATGATCCAGTTCAAGCGTATTCCGGCAAGGACAACCACGTCCGCCTGGGGCAGCCCGGTCATTACGCCGGTAAACCCGCCGTCGTTGATGCAGAGCGGATGGGTGTCGGGAAGCACCCCCCGGCCGTTGTTTACAAGGGCAAAGGGAATGCCGGTCTTTTCAATAAAGGATTTGAGCTGGGCGTCGCACCCGCTGAAGCCCACGCCGCTTCCGCCCACAAACATGGGCTGCTTGGCGCTGTTGATGATTTTGGCGGCCTCGATCAGCTCGGATTCATCCGGATGGACCACGGTTTTGTGGGGCTTTCGCGCCGGCATGACGACCTTTTCCGCGTCGGTCTGGGTAAAAAGGATGTCGGGCGGCAGCTCCAGAAACACCGGCCCGGGCCTTCCCATGGTGGCCTGCCGAAAGGCGATGGAAAGGTATTCGGGGATCCGTTTGATGTCGTAGCAGGTGGCGCACCACTTGGTCACTGGCTTGATCATGTCGACCTGGTTCATCTCCTGCAGGGCGCCCCTCAGATCGTCGCGCAGGGGATGCCTGCCGCAGAGCACCACGAGCGGCGCATTGTCCAGATACGCGTTGACCACGCCGGTTAAGGCGTTTGTGAACCCCGGGCCCGCGGTGACCAGGCAGACCCCGGGTTCGTTTTTGTAGATGGACCAGGCATGGGCCATCATGGCCGCGGCCTGTTCATGCCGCACGTCGATGGTGCGGATGCCGTATTCCGTGAACCCGTCTAAAATGTTTTCAATGTGTCCGCCTGAAATTGTAAACACGGTGCTGACCTTTTCCACCTCTTTCATGTATTTTGCCACCAGATGCCCACCGTAAATTTTCGCCATGATGTCCTCCTGCGGTTTTGTTGTTTAGGATTTTTTAGGTGAATTTTCGATTTTTATTTTTTACATGACAAGCTTGGTTGCGTCCTCGAACCACTGGGTATAGACGCTCATGCCCAGGACCTTGAGCTTCCCCTCGGCCGCGGCGTTAAACGATGCGTCACTTTTTTTGTCGGTCATCACGGAAAAACCCGTGTTTGCATCCCTCCAGACCAGCGCCACGTCAAAATCCTTCTGGTCTCCGGGGATTGAATAAACCTTTCCCTTGTCAAACACGATCATTCGGGCGTGTTTCCCGTCCGCGGTCTTGATCAGAACCCGCGCGGAGGCCTTGCTGATGTATTTTTTAAAGGCCTTATGGGTTTTGGATTTGAGCTTGAGGATCTGAGCCAGGGCGAACAGAAGCAGTGAAAATTTCATGGGTCTCTCCTTGCGCAAGTAATGTTAAACAAACGACACAACGGTTTTCATGGCCTGATGCTTTGCCTTATCGAGGTTGACCTCGATCATTTTGAGGTAATCCGTCAGACTGAACCTGTGGGTGACCAGGATGTCCGTTTTGATCCGCCCCTCCTTCATGAGTTGAAGGGCGATGTCAAAGACCTGCTGTTTTTTTCCGTTATAGGCGACCTCGCCGTAGGCATACACCCCCTTGACGGTCTGCAGCTTCAGCCACAGGGGGGTCAGGTCCAGCTTGACATCCCCGCCGATCCCGACGATGCTTAAGGAGCCCATGCCCGCAAGCAGCCGCAGGCTCAGGTTCAGGGTGGATTTGGCGGCCACGGTGTCATAAATCCGCGAAAACCCGCCCATGGGAATGTCCATGCCGAGCAGGGGCTTGTAAACCTTTGCGCCGGTGATGCGGGCGGTATGGGAAAACACCTGCTTTGCCGGTATGACCTCATCGGCTCCGGATGTTAAGGCAAGCGCCGCCGCATGGGAGGAAGGCTCCATGACAAAAATGCGGCAGGAAGGCACAAGCGCCCGGGCCGATTGAATGATCAGGTTGCCGATCACCCCGCCGCCGATCACCAGTATGTTTTCATTATCCGTGGGCAGGTTGTCAAACAGCGCCTGCAGGGCCACGGCCAGGGGTTCGGTCATAACCGCGGATTCCATGGGCAGCCCGTCGGGCACGCGGAACAACTGGCTTTTATGCGCCACCAGGTAAGGGGCGAACCCGCCGTTGATGCCGCTGTTGATGCCGGTGAACATGCCCGGCGGCAGGCTTCCTTCGGCGAAGTTTTCGCAGCAGCTCGGCCGTCCGGCTTGGCAGCCGGGGCATGGGGGCGAGATGCCGCGCTGTTCGCAGGCCAGAACCGGGTTGACCGCGACCCGGTCTCCGGGCTTGAACCCGGAAACCCCGGATCCGGCCTCCACGATCTCCGCGGCGATCTCATGCCCGATCACGCAGGGAAACGAGGTGAAGGGGGAGGCCGTGGGGGAGTCGTGAAGCCGCATCAGGTTGAGGTCGCTGCCGCAAAACCCGCAGTAGACGGTTTTCAGCTTGACCCAGTCCGAGGAAGGAAGGACCGGCTCCGGAATATCCGCAAGCCGCAGGGTTTTTACCGGTCCCTTGTAAAAGACCCGGTCCCCGAAAATTGCGCCCAGGCTTTTTGCGGCGATAAACTTTGGAATGTTTACATTAAACTGCAGTGCCTTCATTTTCCCTCCATTTATAGGTTTTTCCGTATTCGGGGACAATGACCCGCAATTCGGGATGGGTTTCGGCAAGCAGGGCCACAAAGGGGGCCGTGGGGATCTGCTGGCTGATGGGCGGAAACCCGTCGTCGAAATGATGAATAAAGACCCCCTTGGGTTTGAGACGGTCAATCATCTCAAGGGCTTTATCATAGATGCGGCTGTGCCCCTGAAGCGGCAGGCTGAAAATATCGATGCCCGTGGGGTAGTTGCCCTCGTCCTCCAGACCGAGGCTTCCCAGATGAAACATGCGAAGGCCGTTGACTTCAATCAGCCAGCCCACGCACCGGCCCATGGGCTGATTTAATCGCAGTATCGTAAAAAGCCTTTTCGGGGACATGAGCGCGCGAAGCAGGGTTGTAAACACCAGCGGCACGTCAAATCGAATATGTCGGCTTGGGTACATGGTCGCCTTTACTGAACCCACTGGGACCGGATCCAAAAAGCCCGGCACGTAGAAATTCTCTCTGCGGATTTGGGAAAATTTTTCGAGGTTTTTCGCGACCTCGGCCGGCAGGAGAATTTTCGCGTTGATCCGCTTTGAAAAAAAAGGAATATCCGCCGCATGATCAAAATGTCCGTGGGTGAGCAGGATGGCGGAAACATCCTGGATGTCGCCGGTCTTCAGTTGATAAAGGGCGGGGTTTAACGTGATGAACGGGTCAAAAACGAGCCGGCTGTCGTTTGCGGTGACCTTTACGGTTGCGTTTCCAAACCAGGTGAGTGAAAGCACAAAACCCTCTTTTGAGCATTCCCCGCGCGTTTGTTTTGAGGCGGTTTTTTCAACAGCGCCGCCTGCCTATGCTCATAGCCGATATTTCTCCTGAAGTAAAACAAAAATCGGCAAGCCGAGGCCGGCGCAGCGAAAAAGATGCCCGTGCCGACAATTAGGCTTGACATTGGTTTTTTGTTTGACTATAAATTCACTTTTTTATTATGTAGCATGGCGTTTTTTATGTAAATTGAGCAGGATTGCGAATGTCCGGCATCGATCATGAGGCATACCTGAGGGATAGGCAGAAGGATCTGGCAGAGCGGTGGTTCAACCGGGCGATGGACACCTATCCCGTGGATTCCGCTAAATTTTTCAAGTCCAACAAGGATCCCTTTGCAAACCCGGTGGGAAACACCTTAAACCGAAGCATCGGGCTGGTCTGCGCCGAGGTCATTAAAAAAAAGATGAATCCGAAAGCCCTTCAGGAGGCGCTGGAGCCGATTGTTCGCATTCGAGCGGTTCAGGAGTTCTCAGCCGCCGACGCCTTGTCCTTTCTTTTGGATATCAAACCGATTATTCGGGAGGCTCTGACCAAAAGGCGGGGGGAAAAGGGGATTGACAGGTACCTGGCCCTGATTGAATCCAACACCGACACCCTGCTGCTGATGGCGTTTGACAGCTATATGAAATGCCGGCAGAAGGTCTATTCGCTGCGAATCAATCAGGCCAAAGAAGGCGTCAAGCAGCTGCTGATCAAAAAAGGGCTGATCAGCGAACTGCCGGATTTCAGCGCGGACCTGCGGGATGCGTGCGCATCGCATTCACCCCCCAATTCGGGTGGAAAGCATAAACCAGTAGAAAGAGGTGAGCGTTCATGAATGTAGGTTACTTATATTCCCTGCTGGCGGTTGTCGTCCTGGGTCTGATCGCCTACGCGGGCGTTGAGGCGGCCGGCCTTCAATGGCTGTTTGGGATTTTGATTCCCTATCTGGGCCTGGTCATCTTTATCGCCGGGTTTGTTTACCGGGTGATGGACTGGGCGAAATCCGCGGTCCCGTTTCGCATCCCCACCACCTGCGGCCAGCAAAAATCCCTGCCCTGGTTCAAGCCTTCCTCCATCGACAACCCCACCACCACCCTCGGCGTGATTGTCCGCATGTTTTTTGAAATCCTGTTGTTTCGATCCCTGTTCAGGAATACCCGGGTGGAAATCCATGGGGACCGGATATCCTATAAATGGGTGATGTGGCTCTGGCTGTTCGCCCTGATGTTTCATTACTCCTTTTTGGTGGTGGTGATTCGGCACCTTCGGTTCTTTCTTGAGCCGGTGCCCCTGGCCATCATCCTGCTTGAAAAAGTGGACGGGGTCCTGCAGGTCGGGCTTCCCATCCTTTACCTCTCAGGGGTGACCCTGCTTCTGGGCGCCACCCTGCTTCTGCTTCGAAGGGTGCTGATCCCCAAGATGAACTATATTTCCCTTGCCGCGGATTACTTTCCGCTTCTTTTGATCATCGGAATTGCCCTCACCGGAATCATGATGCGGTATTTCACCAAGGTCGATGTGGTGAACATCAAGGAGCTGACCATGGGTCTGGTCACCTTCCATCCGGCGATTCCCGAGGGCGGCATATCCGGGCTGTTTTACGTGCATCTGTTTTTTGTCAGCATTCTGATGGCCTACATCCCGTTTTCCAAGTTGATGCATATGGGGGGCGTGTTTTTAAGTCCCACCCGGAACCTTGCCAATAACAACCGTCGAATACGCCACATCAACCCCTGGAATCCTCCGGTCAAGGTCCATACCTACGAGGAGTATGAGGACGAGTTCAGGGAAAAAATGATCGAGGCGGGCCTGCCTGTGGAAAAGGAGTAAACATGGCGACTATTCCAAAACCCGAAGAGCTGTTTAAAAGCATTGATTACAGCGTTCCCGAAAAAAAATGGGAGGATGTGCCTCCGGATTTTTCGGAAGGAAAGTTTTGCTACCCGACAAAACGCAAAAATCTGGAGTATTTGGATTTTCCCACCAACAAGGGGGAATGGTCCCCTGCGGACGAGGACTGGAAGCTTCCGGATAACTGGCAGGAGATCATTTACAAGGGATTTAAGGAACGGCTGGAACAATACCGGTCCCTGAAGGTGTTCATGGATATCTGCGTCCGGTGCGGGGCCTGCGCGGACAAGTGCCACTTCTTTATCGGGGGCGGCGACCCCAAAAACATGCCGGTGCTGCGGGCCGAACTGCTTCGGTCGGTATACCGGAAGGATTTCACCACGGCCGGAAAGATCCTCGGCTCCATTGCGGGCGCGCGAAAGCTGACCCCGGCGGTGATCAAGGAGTGGTTTTCCTATTTTTATCAATGCTCGGAATGCCGGCGGTGTTCGGTCTACTGTCCCTATGGGATCGACACCGCGGAGATCACCATGATGGGACGGGAGCTGCTCTCCCTTCTGGGATTGAACATCAACTGGGTGCTTGAACCGGTGGCGAACTGCTTTCGAACCGGCAACCATCTGGGGATTCAGCCCCATGCCCTAAAGGACATGATGGAGTTTTTCTGCGACGATATTGAAGAGATCACAGGGGTCCGCATCACCCCCAGCTTTAATCGGAAAGGGGCGGAGATCCTGTTTATCACGCCGTCAGGGGATTATTTCGCCGATCCCGGCACCTATACCATGATGGGGTATTTGATGCTGTTTGAGCACCTCGGGCTGGATTACACCATGAGCACCTATGCCTCCGAGGGAGGAAATTTCGGGCTGTTCACCTCCGCGGAAGCGGTGAAGCGGCTTAACTCAAAAATGTACCTGGAGGCCAAGCGGCTCGGGGTGAAATGGATTCTCGGAGGGGAATGCGGCCACATGTGGCGGGTGATCAACCAGTACATGGGCACCATGAACGGGCCCGCGGATTTTCTGGAGGTTCCGGTTTCCCCCATCACCGGCACCCGGTTCGAGAACGCCGCAGCCACCAAAATGATTCATATTACGGAGTTTACCTCCGATCTGATCAAGCACAACAAGCTGAAGCTGGATCCCAGCAGAAACGATAAGTTTAAGGTCACCTTCCATGACTCCTGCAACCCGGCAAGGGCCATGGGGTTGCTGGACGAGCCCCGGTATGTGATCAAAAACGTCTGCAACCATTTTTATGAAATGCCGGAAGGCACCATTCGGGAGCAGACCTTCTGCTGCGGAAGCGGCGCCGGATTAAACACGGAAGAGATCATGGATCAGCGGATGCGGGGCGGTCTGCCCCGGGCCAACGCCGTGAAGTATGTTCACGATAAGTACGGGGTCAACATGCTGGCCTGCATCTGCGCCATTGACCGGGCGGCCCTGCCGCCGCTGATGGAGTACTGGGTGCCTGAGGTCGGGGTCACCGGGGTTCACGAACTGGTGGCAAACGCCCTGATTATGGAAGGGGAAAAGGAGCGGACCACGGACCTGCGGTTTGAGCCTTTGAAAGAGGAGGAGGAAGATACCGATGAATGACAGGGGGAAGATCATCGCCGGACTGATTATTTTTTTCGCGGTGTTTACCTTTCCGTTCTGGTACAACCACGGCGCCGCATCCTCGGTGCCGGAGCCGAAGCTGATGGATAAGGCCAAGGCGGCCAAAACCTGTGTGGCGGAAACGCAGTATATGCGGACGGAGCATATGCAGCTTCTGGATGAGTGGCGGGACACGGTGGTCAGAGACGGCATGCGGATCTATACCAATGAAAACGGAAAGGAATTTATGGCCAGCCTGTCCAACACCTGCATGGACTGCCATTCCAACAAAACCGAATTTTGTGACAGGTGCCACGACTATGCCTCGTCTGATCCATACTGCTGGGATTGCCATACCTACCCGAAGGAGGAAAAGTGATGGATAACAGCCGAAGACGCTTCTTAAAGCTTGCGGGGGTGTCCGCCCTGGGTCTTAGCGCCCTGCCTGTTCTGGATCTGGCGGCTGAAAAGACGAGCATTGCCCAGGAGGCGAAGACCGGGCTTTCACCGACCAAAGAGGTCCTGACCGCCCAGCGGTGGGGCATGGTGGTCGATACCCGAAAGCTGACCCCGAAGATCTGCGAAAAAATCGCCGCTGCCTGTAACAGCATTCATAATATTCCGCAGCATGATCACAAAAACCACGAAATCAAATGGATTTGGTCGGAAGAATTTTCCCATGTGTTCCCGGAAAAGGACGATGAATACCTTGCGGAGCGGTTGAGGGGGCTGCCCTTGCCGGTTTTCTGCAACCAATGCGCCAATCCGCCGTGTGTTCAGGCCTGCCCCACCCAGGCCACCTTTCAGCGGGAGGACGGAATCGTGATGATGGATTTTCACCGCTGCATCGGCTGCCGGTTCTGCATGGCCGCCTGCCCCTATGGCTCCCGAAGCTTCAACTTCAGGGACCCCCTGCCGGCGATCGAGAAGGAAAACCCGGATTTTCCAAGACGGATGAAGGGGGTGGTGGAAAAATGCAACTTCTGCGAGGAGCGCCTGGCCGTTGGAAAGCTGCCGGCCTGCGTTGAGGCGTCCGAAGGCGCCTTGGTGTTCGGCGATCTGGAGGACCCCAATTCCGAGGTTCGAAAGCTTTTAAGGGAAAACTACGCCATTCGGCGCAAGCAGACCTTGGGCACGAACCCTTCAGTTTATTACATTGTGTGAGGTAGGATTATGCTGGAAAAGGCGTTAAAAGGAAGCAAGACATACTGGATCTGGATTCTGGCGCTCTTGGGCGTGATTTCCGTGGGACTTCTGTTCTATGCGCGGCAGCTCCAGTTCGGCCTGGGCATCACCGGCATGAGCCGGGACGTGTCCTGGGGGTTTTACATCGCCCAGTTCACCTTTCTGGTCGGGGTGGCGGCCTCGGCGGTGATGATCGTCATTCCGTATTACCTTCATAACTATAAGGCCTTTGGCCGAATCACCCTGCTGGGGGAGTTTTTGGCCGTATCCGCGGTGCTGATGTGCATCCTGTTCATTGTCGTGGATCTGGGCCAGCCCATGCGGCTGCTGAATGTGCTGTTGTATCCCACCCCGCATTCCATGCTGTTCTGGGACATGATTGTGCTGAGCGGATATCTGTTTTTAAACATCGTGATCGGGTGGAACTTGCTGGATGCGGAACGCAACTCGGTTCCGGCGCCGGCCTGGGTCAAACCCTTGATTTATCTGTCTATCCCTTGGGCGGTCAGTATTCATACGGTGACCGCGTATCTCTACTGCGGGCTTCCCGGCCGAGGGTTCTGGCTGACCGCGATTCTGGCGCCCCGGTTTCTGGCCTCGGCGTTTGCGGCCGGCCCGGCCTTTCTGATCCTGTTGTGCTTTATCGTTCGACGCGTGACCCGGTTTGATCCGGGCCGGGAGCAGATTCAGACCCTGGCCAAGGTGGTCGCCTATGCCGCCATCGCCAACCTGTTCTTTTTCCTCTGCGAGGTGTTTGTCGCCCTGTACAGCCAGATTCCGGAGCATACGGCCCACTTGCAGTACCTGTTCTTCGGGCTGCATGGACACGGCCTGCTGGTTCCCTGGATGTGGGGATCCTTGATCCTTGTGGTGTCCGCAATCGTTCTGCTGATCATTCCCGCGGCCCGGCAAAACGAGGTGGTTCTCGGCATCGCCTGCGTGGCGGTTTTTATCGGGATATGGATCGACAAGGGCCTGGGCATGATTTCCGGCGGTTTTGTGCCCAACCCCCTGCATCAGGTTCATGAGTACGCCCCCACCCTGCCGGAGGTGATGATCACGATCAGCGTCTATGCGACCGGATTTTTAGTTCTGACCATACTTTATAAGGTGGCTGTCGGGGGAAAGGAGGGGTTGGGGGCATAACCCGGCCGCGGTGTGCCGGAGATTCAAAGGGTTCATTCTGTTTCGGAATGAACTCTTTTTTTGGCCGGAAATTTTTATTGACAAAAAAATATATAAACCTATAATTTATAGGTTTTAGATATAAACGGGTAGGGAGGACGACAAATGTATGCGGTAATCGCAGCGGGCGGAAAGCAGTACAGGGTCGAAGAAGGTGATGTGCTGCGGATTGAGAAGGTTAACGGCAATGTGGGGGATGAATTTTCTTTTGAGCGGGTGCTGCTGGTGGCGGACGGTGAGAACCTGACCGTCGGGCGGCCGGTGGTGGAAAACGCCGTGGTTAAGGCCCATATTGTCGAGCAGGACAAGAACCGAAAGGTTATTGTATTTAAGTTCAAACGCCGGAAGGGGTATCGCCGAAAGCAGGGTCACCGGCAGCCCTATACCGCGGTCAAAATCGATAACATCGTCAATGCGTAAATAAGACGGATACGCGAAACGGGTTCGGCATAAAAGGAGGAAACTCCCATGGCACATAAAAAAGCCGGCGGCAGCTCGAAAAACGGTCGGGACAGTAATGGGCAGCGCCGCGGCGTCAAGCGGTACGGCGGCCAGGTGGTCAGGGCGGGCAATATCCTGGTGCGCCAGGTCGGCACGAAAATCCATGCGGGTCAGAATGTCGGCACAGGAAAAGACTATACCCTGTTTGCCAAGATCGACGGGGTGGTGACTTATGAGCGGTACGGCCGCAGCAAGAAAAAAGTCAGCGTGTACGCCGTGTGAAATTTATTGATGAAGCCCTTATTCAGGTCACCGCTGGAAACGGCGGGCGGGGATGCGTCAGCTTCCGCCGCGAAAAGTATATCCCCCGCGGCGGTCCGGACGGCGGAGACGGCGGTAAGGGCGGGGATGTTGCAATTTTAACAACATCGCGAAAAAGAACCCTGTCCCATTTTCGGTATAAAAGGGTCTTTAATGCCGAAAACGGCGGTCATGGACAGGGAAAGCGAAGGACCGGAAAAAACGGCAAAGACCTTTTCATCGAGGTTCCTCCCGGGACCCTGATTTTGAATGCGGACACCGAGAAGATCATCAAGGACTGCGCCACCAACGGTGAAACCGTCATCGTCGCAAGAGGCGGCAAAGGCGGCAAAGGCAACAGCCGGTTCGCCACCGCCACCAACCGCGCTCCGCGGTATGCCCAACCCGGCCTGCCGGGCGAAGCCTTTTCTCTGAAACTCGACCTGAAACTGATTGCGGATGTGGGAATTATCGGCTTTCCCAACGCCGGTAAATCCACCCTGATCAGCAGAATTTCATCGGCACGCCCCAGAATCGCGGATTATCCCTTTACCACGCTTTCCCCGATCCTGGGCGTGGTCACGCCCGAATGGGGGACGCCCTTTGTGGTGGCGGATATCCCCGGCCTGATTGAAGGCGCCCATGAAGGGGCGGGGCTGGGGATCAAATTTTTACGCCACATCGAAAGGACACGCATCCTGCTCCATCTGATCGACGCCTCCGCCATTGATCCGGACGATCCGCTGAAATCCTATACCGTGATCAATCAGGAGCTTGCGGGTTTCAGCAGAACCCTGCTTGAAAAACCCTGCGTGGTGGCGCTTAACAAGATGGATCTGCCCGAGGCCGGAATCCTTGTGGACCGGTTTGCCGCCGCTCTCGATCAAACCCCGGTGTTTAAGATTTCGGCGGTAACCGGAAGTGGCGTGGATGCCTTAATGAATCACTTAAATAAAATGATCAACACCCCCCCAATCCCGTCATGACGATTAACCGAGGCATTGCCCTGAAACAGGCGAAACGGATCGTGGTCAAGGTCGGCAGCGGTGTGCTGACCGCCGAGCAGGGCTTGAACACGGCCGTGATCAACGACCTGTCCCGTCAGATCTGCAGTTTCATGGATGAGGGGCGCGAGATCATCCTGGTCTCTTCGGGCGCCATGGCGTCGGGCCAGAAAAAAATCGGCCTGGCACGGCGGCCGGACGAGATCCCCAAGCGCCAGGCCATCGCGGCCGTGGGCCAGGCCGGGCTCATTCTCGCCTATGAAAATGCCTTTGAATCCCGAGGCCGGAAGGTCGCCCAGATCCTTTTGACCAGCGATGATTTAAGCAACCGGCGGCGGTACTTAAACGCCCGGAACACCCTTTACACCCTTCTCTCCTGGGGGGTTGTGCCGGTCATCAACGAAAACGACACGGTGGTGGTTGAGGAGATTCGGTTCGGCGACAACGACAACCTGTCGGCCATGATCACCCTGCTCATGGAAGCGAATCTGTTGATTAATCTCACGGACATCGACGGGCTGTACACCGGCGATCCGAGAAGCAATGACGCTGCGAAGCGGATTCCCGAGGTCTCCGTCATCAGCAGGGAGATCGAGCGGTTTGCCGGGGATATTCCAGGCGCCCTGGGCACCGGCGGCATGCTGAGCAAGGTGCAGGCCGCAAGAAAGGTCACCCGGGCCGGGATTCCCATGATCATTGCCAGCGGACTGGAGCCGGATATCCTGTTTAAGATTTTTTCGGACAAATCAACCGGGACCTATTTTGTGCCGTCTATGGGAAGGCTTTCCAGCCGAAAGTGCTGGATCGGCCTTACCTTAAAGCCCAAGGGGGCGCTGGCCATCGATGCCGGCGCGGCCACGGCCATCCTTGAAAAAGGCAAAAGCCTGCTGGCCGGCGGCATTACGCGGGTTTCCGGGGAGTTTGGTGTCGGCGATCCCGTTGAACTGACGGGGCGGGGCCATACCCGCGTCGCGGTGGGGCTGGTCAATTACAGCGCGACGGATATTCGAAAAATAAAGGGGTGCAATTCTTCGCAGATTATTGATCGTCTGGGCCATAAGCCCTATGATGAGGTGATTCACAGGGACAACATGACGGTGTTCGAGGAATGCGACAGATGATCGCAAAAATCGAACGGGGAATCTTCGAAAAGAAGTAAAGGGGTTTTTTTGAAAGGAGCGGGTCTTTTCGGCGGGACGTTCAACCCGGTGCATACAGGGCATCTTCGAGCAGCCGAAGAGGTGAGGGCCGGGTTCGGCCTGGGGCGGATATATTTTATTCTGTCCGCCATGCCGCCCCATAAGGATACCGGAGACATGGCCGATATTCGAGACCGGTATGCCATGCTTTCCCGCGCCATATCATCCAATCCGGATTTCACGGCATCCGATGTCGAGGTGAAACGCCCGGGCCGCTCATACACCGTCGATACAGTCCGCCATTACAAAAGCACCCTTCCGGAAGGCACGGCGTGTTACCTGATCATGGGCATCGACGCCTTTCTGGAGATCGACACCTGGAAGTCCTTTCACCGGCTTTTTGACCTGATTCCGTTGGTCGTGATGACGCGGCCCCTGCCCTCCTTGGAAACAAAAGCGCAGCGGATTCACATGCTGAAGGAATATATCGGCGGGCATGTGGTGCAGGGCTATCGTTTTTCCGCTTCGGAGGCCTGCTTTGTTCACGAAACCAAGCAACCGGTGTTTCTGTTTGACGTCACCCCCATGGACATCTCCTCCACGCAGGTTCGCGGCCTGATCAAACAGGGCGCTCCGATTCATCATCTCGTCCCTCCTGCCGTTGAAAAATACATTCACAGCAAAGGACTGTATCAATGACCCGAGGCGATGTTGATTCCTCCCTCAGCCTTTATGTTCGAGCGGCCTTGAAAAGAAAAGCGACCGATCTGGTGCTGCTGGATGTGAAAGACCTGACCTCCGTGGCGGATGTCTTTATGATTTGTACCGGCAGGTCCAACCGCCAGGTCAGCGCCATCGCGGAGCACATCAAGACGGACCTGAAGGCGCACGGCATTCGACCGATAAGCGTAGAAGGCATGAAAGAAGGGCACTGGGTGCTGATGGACTACGGGCATATCGTCATCCATGTGTTTTACGAGCCGGTTCGTTGTTTTTATGATCTGGAGGGGCTTTGGGCGGATGCCGCTCGGATACCCGTTCAAGCGGTTGCCGATGCAACGGAGCCGGAAAACAACGGAATGGAACACGCATGAAGCCGGCCGGACCCTGTATGCTGATGATTTTAGACGGATGGGGAATCAACCCATCCGCTGACGGCAACGCGGTCAAAATGGCGAACACCCCTTATCTGGATCATCTGGCGCATGAATACCCCGGCACCCGGCTTACCTGCTGCGGGGAGGCCGTGGGGCTGCCCAAGGGGATCATGGGGAACTCCGAGGTCGGGCATTTGAATATCGGGGCCGGCAGGATCGTTTATCAGGTCCTGCTGCGGATCGACAGGGCGATTGCGGACGGTTCTTTTTTCGAAAACAGCGCGTTTGGCGGCATCATGCAGGAGGTCCAATCGCGCGGCTCAGCCCTTCATCTCATGGGTTTGGTCTCCGATGCCGGGGTGCACAGCCAGATGGCGCATCTGTTCGCGTTGATCGAGATGGCGGCCCGAAACAAACTGTCCCGGGTGTATGTTCATGCGATCCTGGACGGCCGGGACACCTCCCCAAAGAGCGGGGCCGAATATATTCAGCGGTTGAAGGATTTTGTCGATTCAAAAAAAACCGGAAACATCGCCGATATCTGCGGCCGGTACTACGCCATGGACCGGGACACCCGGTGGGAGCGGACGGAAAAGGCCTACCGGTTGTATACCCTCGGCGAAGGGTTGCGTGAGACGCATCCGGTGGCGGCCGTGGAAAAAGCCTATCAGCGGGGCGAGACCGATGAGTTTGTTTGCCCGGTGGTGATGACCGGAAAGAACGGAACGCCGGTAGGGACGGTTTC
>CAZFWD010000033.1:0-3276 GCA_964522535.1 uncultured Desulfonema sp. | reverse complement strand
TCATTCCTCAGACGACAACCCAATATTTATGAACTGGACCAGAATCAGTTAAACGACTGGTGTGACTCCCTCGGCATACAGCCCTACCGGGCCGGCCAGATCATGCGGTGGATCTACTCCCGGGGTGCGGACGGTTTTGATCAGATGACCGATATCTCAAAAAACATCCGCAACCTGCTTGCAGAACGGTTTGTTATTTTGCCCCTTGAAAAAAAACGGATCGAGAACGCTCGGGACGGCTCCCGGAAATACCTGTTCGGACTGGCGGACGGGAACAGCGTTGAAACCGTCCTGATCCCTGAAAAAAATCATTATACCCTGTGCATCTCCACCCAGGTCGGCTGCGCCATGGGATGCCGTTTCTGCATGACCGCCAAAACCGGCCTGATTCGAAACCTCACCCGGGGGGAGATCATCGGCCAGGTGCTTGGCGTTCTAAAAGACATCACCGGAAATAAAAGGCTGACGAACATCGTCCTCATGGGTATGGGCGAACCCCTGGCCAACTACGGCCCGGTGGTCAGCGCCATCAATCTTATTACAGACAGCGACATCGGCCTCGGGTTTTCCCACCGGCGGGTCACCCTCTCCACCTCGGGCGTTATTTCCAGGTTTACCGACCTTGCCCGCGATACCCGGGTCAAGCTGGCCGTGTCGTTAAACGCGGCGGACAACCAGACCCGGAACCTGCTGATGCCGATTAACAAAACATACCCCATCGAACAGCTCATCGATGCCTGCGCTCAATATCCCCTGGCCCCGAGGGAAAAGATCACCTTTGAATACATCCTGATCAAAGACGTCAACGATTCACCCTCCGACGCCTTGAAGCTTTCCAAAATCCTCCATCCGGTAAAGGCCAAAATCAACCTGATCCCCTTTAACCCGCACCCTGGGAGTGAATTTGCGCCGCCGGAGGAATCGGTGATTCAAAACTTTCAGGACGTGCTCTGCCAAAAGAACTACACCGCGATCATCCGCCGCAGCAAGGGAAGCGATATCTCGGCGGCCTGCGGCCAGCTTTCCGCAAAAGCCTCATAAACAATCAAAAAAAGCAGCAGACGCCGAAGCGCCGCCAGTAAACCGCCTATCGGGAAAGCTCGGGCGACCGCTTTTTTGCGCGGGCCGCCTGGAACGATGGGTCAGGCTGTAATGGCAATATATTCTGCGCTGGCGTGCGATTTTGGAATGGGTAGGTGGTCTTCTTTCAAGCCAAAAATATGGAGTTCAATTGCTTCATGAATGTTCTGAGCTGCTTGATCCTTTGTCTTTCCCGTTGCGACACAGCCAGGAAGATCAGGCGAGTATGCAGAATAGTTACCATCGGCTTTTTCGATAATAATCAAGAACCTGTGCATAGATGCGCCTCCCTATTTCTTCCCGGATTTCTTTATACCGGCTTGTTTGAATACGCTGTTTAAACTCCCTGGGGATAAATCATCACCGGAATGTCCGGCAATTGTTACGCGACCCTTCTTTTCCGGGTGCTTATACTGACGATGGCTCCCTTTTTGATACACTTGATACCAGCCGTCTTCCTCGATTGTTTTTATCACATCCCTAATCTTCATATCATTAAATTTAAATTATCTCAGACTTCTACACTAATCAAGTTATTACGGTGAAGAGTAGCGTCGGCGGATTCGGCCTTGTTATGTGCGCGCCTTATCGTCCATTGATCGATTCCATGATCTGCTTGAAACTCTCGACGCCGGCTTCAAGGTTTTCAATGATCTCTTCGGCCAGCACATCCGGATCAGGCAGGTTGTCCAGATCAGCCAGGCTTTGATCCCTGATCCAGAAGATGTCGAGGCTGGTTTTGTCCCGGGCGATAATCTCGTCATAGGTAAATTTTCGCCATCGGCCGTCGGGGTTGTCTTCCGACCAGGTTTCTTTGCGCGTGTGGCGGTTTTGCGGGTGGTAGCAGGCAATGAAATCCTTCAGGTCATCGTAGGCCATCAGATTTTTCTTTTTGGTGAAATGGATGTTGGTTCTTAAATCATAAAACCAGACCTCCCGGGTCCAGGGGTGTTTGGCGGCGGGTTGATTGTCGAAAAAAATCACGTTGGCCTTGACCCCCTGGGCGTAAAATATGCCGGTGGGAAGCCTCAGAATGGTGTGCAGGTCGGTATTGTCCAGAAGCTTTCGCCGCACCGTTTCACCGGCGCCCCCTTCGAAGAGCACATTGTCCGGAACCACCACGGCGGCCCGGCCGGTGGTTTTCAGCATGGTGCGCACGTGCTGGACAAAATTGAGCTGCTTGTTGGAGGTGGTGGCCCAGAAATCCTGCCGGTTGTAGCGCAGGTCCTCTTTTTCCTGTTTGCCCTCGCCGTTGGTGATGGTGATGCTGCTTTTTTTGCCGAACGGCGGATTGGTCAGGACATAGTCGTACCGGTCCCCGGTATCGGCGATCAGGGCGTCATTGGGGGATATGGTGGAGTCGCCCGTAATCTCTCCGATATTGTGCAAAAAACAGTTCATCAACGCCAGGCGGCGGGTATTGGCCACGATCTCGTTGCCGAAAAAGGTCTGATTCTTCAAAAACTTTTTCTGCTCCTTGTCCAGGCCGTACTCCCTGACTAAAAAATCATAGGCCGCCAAAAAAAACCCGCCGGTGCCGCAGGCCGGGTCGGCAATCGTCTTGGCGGGTTCGGGCCGGACACATTCCACCATGGCCTTAATCAGCGCGCGCGGGGTAAAATACTGGCCGGCGCCGCTTTTCACGTCTTCGGCGTTTTTTTCCAGCAGGCCCTCGTAGATATCCCCCTTGACGTCCGCGCCCATCATGACCCAGTTTTCCGCGTCGATCATGTGGATGATCTTATACAGCTTGGCCGGGTCCTGAATCTGGTTCTGGGATTTGACAAAAATCTGGCCGATCATGCCCTTCTGCTGCCCCAGCGCCCTGAGCAGGTTGATGTAATGGGATTCCAGGTCCGCGCCTTTTCGGGTTTTCAGGCTGTCCCAGTTGTATTGGTCTGGAATGCCCACATCCTTTTTGTAAATCCTGCCGTATTCATCGGCCATCTTGAGAAACAATAGATAGGTGAGCTGTTCCAGATAATCGCCGTAACTCACGCCGTCATCGCGCAGGGTGTGGCAGAAACTCCAGACTTTGGAAACAACGCTGGCCGTATCGTTCATTTATTGCCTTCGGTTAAATAGTATTTTTGGTTTGGACTTGTCGGTTTGTCCGGGATAGTGGGTTTTAGGACCTTTTCTTCCAATAAAGGTCGTAGAATAAATTTTCTGAAATATTCAGTGTCCTTTATTTGT
>CAZFWD010000032.1:0-9206 GCA_964522535.1 uncultured Desulfonema sp. | reverse complement strand
CCGCGGTGTAGGAAACCCGCTTGACGGGTTCTTCGACCTGTGCCGGCTTGAAGGGATCATTCCCGCCCTTGAAAGCGCCCATGCCGTGGCCGCGGCCATACAGGCCGCCAAAAGAATGAAAAAAGACAGCATCATCCTGGTCAACCTGTCAGGCCGGGGAGACAAGGACCTTGGGATTGTGACCTCATTGAAACAGGGAGCATGAAACGCAAATGAACCGCATTCAAAAAACCTTTATCCGTTTAAAACAAAACAATGAAAAAGCCCTGGTGGGGTTTGTGTCGGCCGGTGATCCGGATATGGCCACCTCCCTTCGAATCCTGACCGCCATGTGTGAAAACGGAGTGGATATTCTCGAGTTGGGCATTCCCTTCTCCGATCCCACCGCGGACGGTCCGGTGATCCAGCGCTCATCCGCTCGGGCGCTTAAAAACGGCGCTTCTATGGCAACCGCGCTTGAAATGATTCGCGCGCTTCGGAAAAACATCCAGATCCCGATTATCATTTTTTCCTACTACAACCCGATCCTGGCCTACGGCAACGACAAATTTTACATAGACGCCGTGTCCGCCGGCGCCGACGGGGTTCTGGTGGTGGACCTTCCGCCCGAAGAAGCCCAGGAGCTGGCAGGAAAATGGGATCCGGACAAACTTTCCGTAATCAGGCTGATGGCGCCCACCACCCCGGCGGAACGGATGGCCCAGATTGCCTCCGCCGCCTCCGGGTTTCTGTATCTGGTGTCCAAAACCGGGGTCACCGGCAGTGACGGACTGGACACCGCAGAAATTAAAACCCAGATGAAACAACTGCGCACACTCACCGAGCTTCCGGTGTGCGTGGGCTTCGGCATCTCCACCGCCGGGGATGTGGCCGCGGTCGCGCCCCTGGCGGACGGCGTGGTGATCGGCAGCGCCTTTGAACGGCTGATCGAAGAAAACCTGGATAACCCAGACCTCGCCCGCCTGATCGGGGAAAAAACCGCCGCGTATAAAACCGCAACTAGATAAAAAAACCTTTTTTAAACCATTTTAAAGACCTGAAAATGGCCCCAAGCGACCGCTATGAGCGGCCATACGGGTTTTTCAGGCCGAACGGATTGACTCCCACCGATTCCATCCTCGAGGCGGCAAGCGCCCTTCCGGTCCGGGATCAAAGAGAATATGACGATCTCACCGGATTCGTATTTGACTGAAGGCCAACCCCTCAAATTTTTTGTTGAGGATGTCAAAGGCCGGCCCGCCGTTTAAAAAGACCGAGATGTTTTCCGCCTTGGCCATGGGGTGGATATCCTTAAAGCGGTCGGGATACAGGACTTTTCCCACATAGTAGGCGTTTGCAAAAACCGCCTCGAAATTCTGGCTGTAGGAGTTGTAGGGAAACAGGCCGAACACCCTGCTTGAGCGCACGGCGGAAAGCCCCTGGTAGGCAGGGTCTGTGCGCAGCTGATCCAGGGCGTTGGCCTCAGGCCCAAGCCGCAGCGTGGAAACATCGATGAAAATCACCTTCGGATCCCAAAAAAGGATCTGCTCCTTGGCCACGACGGCATAAGACAACGGCTTATCCTTTGGTGAGGGGGCTGCCACGTTTTCGGCGAAGGTGAACACGAACGGCGCAAAGGACGGCTCCGTGGACTGAAATCCATGGGGGCCGGCCTGCCCCAACCCGCCGATATAACATGAAGGCCGTTGATTCCGGGGGATATCCTGTGTACGCCGCTTCAGATCCTGCTCCAGACCGTCAAAAAATGCGATCACCTCTTCGGCGCGCCCGGGTTCTCCCATGACCTCCGCCATAAGCCGCAATGCCCGGTTGAGTTGATCGCGTCCGTAGGTAAGGTTTCCGTATTCCAGTACAATGACGGGAATGCCGGTTTTGGCTTGCAGTAGATCCGGGTCTTGACCCCGGCCGGCAAAGGTCTTGAAAATCACCTGGGGCAGCAAGCCTGCGATCAGCTCCGCGTTGTCATGCCCCCTGAATTCCCCAAAAAGCGGATAGGTCTTAAACTGCGGATTGGCAATGGCGTAAGGGCGTGCGTCTATGGGAGAGCCCTTCAGCTCGATGCTGTCCACCGCAACAATGCGATCGTGGGCCCTAAGATAGGTCAGCATCCGCAAACAACCGGCACCGGAGCAGATGACCCGGTCCACCTTTTGAGGGATGGTCAGGATGCGGCCGGTCATATCCGTGATCTGTCTTTTTTGTATAGACAAAGCGGTTTTCGGCCCAAACATCAAAACCATCCCCACAATCAGAATCAATCCGGACGAAGCCGACCGGTGACGGCACCTTCTTACCATCGACAAAAGAATCCTTCCCATGCTTTTTTCCCTCGCTTTTGCTTTTACAGATCAATAAACCTCGACGCTACGGGTTCGGTTTTGCGTCTGTGAAAATGATAATCAAAACGCAAATTTCACACCGCCGGTAATGATCAGACCGGGGGCGTCGGTGTCACTCGTGGAAAGGGATTTAAAAATCGGATACTCCTCGTTGAAGATATTCTCAACATTAAGATAGGCGGTGAAATTTTCGAAAAACCGGCGCGAGACCGATGCATCCACGGTGAAATAGCTGCTTTCCTCTAAGGTGTTCTCGTTGTCGAAGTAGATATCGGCATAATAATTGGCGATCACCTCAACATTGACGATTCTCGGATTGTGGTACCTGAATCCGAAATGGGTCTGGTGCCGGGGGTCGTTGGGCAGGTAGTTGCCCTCCAGGTCGGCGTTGTTATCATCCTCTTCCACCTTGGAAATGTTGTAGGTGTAATTGGCGAAAAGCGTAAAATCGGTAAAGAGGTACCACTCCAGCTCGGTTTCAACCCCGTAAATCTTCACCTCGCTGATGTTGTCCAGCTTATATTCATACCGGGTTTTGCCGCCGGAAAAACTACCGGTGCCGATCAGCCGGTCGCCGATGTAATCGTCGGCATACGACTGGTAAAAGGTCAGTCTACCCCAAAGGCGGCGCGTCAAGAAGCGCTCCACCCCCACATCATAGGACCATATTTCCTCAGGATTCAAATCCGGGTTGGCTTCACGATAGTAGGTGCCGCCGCCGCGGACGTGGACTTTGTAGAGCTCAAACAAACTGGGCACCCGAAAACCCTTTCCGCCGGAAGCCCGAAACGTGGTTTTGTCATCGGGATGCCAGGCAACACCCAGCTTGGGAGAGAAACTGCGCTCCGTGTTGGAATCATACGTATTGCTATAAGCCGGCTTACCCGCGCTTGCGGCGGTGTCCCAGTTGCCGCCATCCGAAGTTTCAATCCAATCGTAGCGCGCCCCAGCATTTACAATCAGACTATCGTTCAGAAAGCGTAAATCCAGATTGGAAAAGGGGGAAATGAACTGCTGTGTGCCCTCGGCGCCTGCGTCTCGGGTGCTTCCGGGATAGTCCTCGTCGTACTCAAATTCGGCTTCTTTGAACGAAGCACCGACGGTTATTCGCGCAGGGCCCCAATTAAAGAGCGTTCCCTGAAGATCGGCGCCCCAGGTTTGGGTCCCCTTGAATTTTTCGTCTCTGAAAGGCGAGGCGTAATTATCGTTCGCCGTATCCTGGAAAGCTGTCTTATCCGCACGATTAAGATACACCAAGCCTTTCAACCCCGACCTGTCACCTGTATGGGAATAATTCAGCCAGTACTGATCGAGCTGAAGATCGTTGTGAAAAAATTCACGACCCTGCCCCATGTCATGCTTGTAATAAAGGGCCGCAAGCGCGATGTCGGAGGCTTCGGAGATATCATAGGTCGCCTTGCCGAGGACTTTCCCGACCTCCCGATAGCGTCTGATTTCATAGTCCTGCGGGTCTTCCACCATGTAAAACCCATCGCTCTCTTCATACCCGCCCGAGACCATGAAGCCGAAATTTTTGAGTTTCTGGCTATGGAATCCGTATCCTCCAAAGGTGTCCGCCGATCCCCCTTCGCCGCGGACCACGGTCTGCCTTTCGGCCTTCGGATTCTTTGTGATGATGTGGATCACGCCGCCCAGCCCCTCGGAGCCGTAGAGCGCCGACGTTGGCCCCCGCACGATTTCGATCCGCTCGATGGTTTCTTTGGGAATATGTCCCCAGGCCACCCAGGCGATGGCGTTGTTGAAGTTGTCGTTCTGCGGCACCCCGTCCACCAGTATCAAAACCCGGTTGTTGCCGACCCCGCGCATTTTTAAGGGGCTGACAATGCCGTTGGTTTGCAACCCGAAATGCCTAAAGTTATAAAGGCCGGGAACAGCGCGGACAATGTCTTCCACACGATCAAATGGGGAAGCCATGATTTCCTCCTCGGAAATGACCGTCACGCTTTGCGCTGCATCAAACACCGGAATCTCGGTTCGGGTTGAAGAAACCACCACCTCTTCCAGACGATACCTCTGCCCCGGGGTTTGCTGCCCAAAAAGCCACAACGGATGCCCAAAAGCCACAACAACCGAGAACATGCCGATCCACTTAAACCCTTTCATTGTTTTACCTCCTTGACTTTCTTTATAAAACAATTAGCTGTGTCGATGAAAAGGGTTGGTCCTGCTTCACCGAGGCTGTATCGTATGCGTTTTCCAAACAAAAAAGGCCGCGAAGGCGCATCCCCTTTTAGGGGCGCTTGGACCTTCGTGGCCTTTTTTTAAGTTTATGATATGTCACCCCGCCATCAAAAGCGGGGGTCAAAAAGCCCGTGGGCTTTTTCGTAACAACAAATAACGATACCCGCAGCTTCAGCCGCTATTAGACAAGGAAAGAAATCCCTACTAAAATCCTTTCTTGTTTGTCAAGTTTTTTAAACCGCCGTTTTTCGATTTTTCGGTCGGACCAAATTAACCCATTGCAAATGAGTCAAACAGATGGCAAATCATGCACCGATTCATGCCTTAGAACCATTTTTTCGACAGAAAAAAAGTGGTTTTGCAGGCATGCCGCACCGGTGCCGCGAAAATCGGTTAAAATGGCTTGAATTGTTTGGATTTTTCGAATACAATGTATCCACATCATCTAAAAACCACTACACGGAAAAAGAACCACCAAATACAAAACCGCAACCGATAAAAGGGGACATGACGTGAAACCCAAACCTGTATGGATCACGGCCTGGTGTACGGGACTTCTTCTTGTTCTGACCGGTCTGACAATCGCTGAGAACCAAAAACCAGCGCGCTCAGAGAAAAATCAGATCACCCTCAGCACACAAGAGATCATGGAAGAGATTGCCGGAAAAGCGGAGCCCTACCCCACCTACACCACCCAGTTGATCAATCTGGCAAACCAGAACGCCCAGGCAACAAGACCCCAGGCCGTGGGGCAGATGTCGGAGCTGATCCAGAAATGCCCGGGCAAAACCTATGAGGAGTGGGTAAGCTGGTTTTTAAAGGAATACCCGAGTGCCATCGACCAGGCCACGGATAAAACCTATGACATGATCCTGAAGATGCAGGGCGCCATGGCTGGCATCGACAGGGATATGGTGCGCACCTGGATTGCGGAACTCATCCTGACCAAAACCTATGCGGGCTTGCGGTTTCAGGAAAGCATTCTAAAAAAAATCGCAAAAATAAAAAATACCTCCTACCGGCTGGCGACCGCCGATGAGGAATCCCGAGGGATTGACGGATATATCGGCAAAACCCCGGTTTCCATAAAACCGACCTCATACCGGTCGAAAGATTTCCTTCACGACACGATTGAGGCTGAAGTGATCTTTTACGAAAAGGTCAGGGGCGGGATTACCGTATTTTACGATTGGGATTGACTGATCTGCATTCCATGCAAAAATCATTGCAGTTTGTTCATACCGAGTGTATGCTCCTTTTATGGTGCCCCCCAAGATAATCAGCCGGGTCCAGGCGGTCATGACCGAAAAGGGTCTTACGGTCCGCGATCTAAACGTAAAAACCGGCCTGCCCCATGCAACGATTCGAAACGCCTGTTCCGAAAAAATCATCTACTGCGGCCTGAACATCCTCAACCTGCTGGCATCGGCCATGGGCGTCTCCGTCAAGGATCTGTTTGCGGAAGTTGATCTGAGTCCAAACAAACCGGCCCTTCCTAAAATAAAGACCAGCGGCACCAACATCTCCGTTGTCACCAACCGGCTGATTCAACTGGTCATGCAGATGTCGCACGCCGACAAGGACAAGCTGCTGGAAAAATTCAATGAGTTAAAAAAAAGGGGGGAAAGACGAAGCAACACGGCGAATGTCACCACGGACCTGATCGAGCTGGTGATGAAGATGTCCCTGGAGGATCGCTGCCAGCTCTTGAGCGACCTCATGTCTTACACCGGCTTAACAAAACGGAGATACGGAAGATCAAAATACATCAAACCGGTTCATTTCAGCGTCAAAGGGGTGCTTTATCAGGGAAACACGAAAAATATAAGCCGCGGCGGGGTGTTTATCGAGGCAAAGGGCCAGTCCCAACATTTCTCGGTGGGTGATTCCATCACGATCAATCTGGAGCATCCCCAGACCCGAAAGTACGTAAAAATCACCGGCAGCATCGTCTGGATCGCGGAAAACGGGTTCGGCGTTCGCTTTGACGAAACCCTGTAGCAACAGCTGTCTAAAGCCGCCAGTATTTTATGCCGGCTTTTCTCACCTTCGAAACTTCAAGCATTGATTTGATATCAATAATATAACTATTTGTATTTAATATATTTATATACTTTTTAAAATCCATCCTTTTATAGTATGCATGGGGGACGGCGATGATCAGCGCATCAAGTTTTGACAGGGCCTTCCAGGGGCTCAGGCTGATGCCGTACAGCCGCTTGGCTTCTTCCGCATCCGCTATGGGATCATGGACGAGCGGCGAAATGCCGTACGACTCAAGCTCCCAAATGATATCGATAACCCGGGAATTCCTCAAATCCGCGCAGTTTTCCTTAAAGGTCAGTCCAAGGATGGCGACCCTCGCATCCTTCAGGTTATGGTGGAACGGTGCGAGAAGCTTGACGGTCTTTTCAGCCACGAATTTTCCCATATGGTCATTGATTCTGCGTCCCGCAAGAATCACCTCCGGATGATAGCCGGCTGTCTCCGCTCGATGGGTCAGGTAATAGGGATCCACCCCGATGCAGTGACCGCCCACCAGACCGGGCCGAAACGAAAGAAAGTTCCATTTGGTCTCAGCAGCGGCAAGCACGCTCATGGTGTCGATCCCCAATTTATCGAAAATAACGGCCAGTTCATTCATCAGGGCGATGTTTAGGTCCCGCTGGGTGTTCTCGATCACCTTGGCGGCCTCGGCGGTTCTGATGTTCGGGGCGCGGTACACCCCGGCGGGTATAATCGAGCCATACAGCTCAGCCAGGCGCTCGCAGGTCTGCTCGGTATCCCCTGAAACCACCTTGACGATGCGGGCCAGGGTATGCTGTTTATCACCGGGGTTGATGCGCTCGGGAGAATACCCCACATGAAAACCGGCTTTCCATGTTCTGCCCGACACCTGCTCAAGGATCGGCACACAAACCTCCTCGGTGGTTCCCGGATAAACCGTGGATTCGTAAACCACCACCGCCCCTTTTTTCATGTGGCGGGCCGCGATTTCCGTGGCGCCTTTCACGGGGGTCAGATCCGGCTGGCGGGCTTGGTCAATGGGGGTCGGCACCGCGATGATAATAAAATCCGCCCTTGAAATCTCGGCCGGGTCGATCGTGAATTCGAGCCCTTTAGCCGCCTGAAATTCCGCCGCCAGGACCTCGCCGGAAGGGTCTTCATGGCGCTTGTAGGATGCAATCTTGTGCGGCTGCTGGTCATACCCGATGGTGGTGTAGCGCTTTCCAAACGCAACGGCGACGGGCAGCCCGACATACCCCAGGCCGATGACCGCAATGATCGGTTTCACCTTCTTCATATCTAAATATACCCTTTTTTGCCCAGAAACAGGAGGATCTCCTGGGCGGCCTCCTCAGGCGTCAGGCCCGTGGTATCGATCCGCAGTTCCGGCGACGCAGGCGCTTCATAGGGGTCGTCCACCCCGGTGAACCCTTTGATCAAACCGGCCCGGGCCTTGGCGTACATCCCCTTGCGGTCGCGTTTTTCGCAGGCTTCAATGGGCGTGGAAACATGCACCTCGATGAACCCGCCGTAGGCCTCGATCCACTCCCGAATCTCCCTTCGCGTGGATTCATAGGGCGCGATCGGCGCGCAGATGGCAATACCGCGGTTCTTGGTGATTTCGCCGGCCACAAACCCGATCCGGCGGACATTGATGTCCCGGTGCTCCTTGCTGAAACTCAGCTCTCTGGAAAGGTGCTGGCGAACGATGTCGCCGTCTAAAAGGGTTACGGGCCGGTCCCCGATTTCAAGAAACCTGGAATAGAGCACCCGCGCGATGGTGGATTTGCCGGCGCCGGACAGCCCGGTCATAAAAACCGTAAACCCCTGGCGGGACGGAGGCGGAAAGGCCTTCTGAAGTTCGTAAATCACTTCGGCAAAGGTCGCCCACTCGGGAATATGCCTGCCCTGACGAATGCGGCGCCGAATATCCGATCCGGTCATAAAAATGGTCTGAACCCCCGCAGGCACATGATCCACGCTCCGGTATTCATCCTCGAACGGCAGATAGACGATCCGCTCAAAGGGCACGATTTCGACACCGATCTCCTGGCTGTGGGCTGCGGCAAGCTCCCGGGCCCGATCGGCCTCATAAAACGGCTTCCCGTTCTTATCCGGCCCCGGGCTGGCGTGATCATGTCCCACGATGAAATGGGTGCAGCCGTAGTTTTTGGCGATGATCGTATCCAGCACCGCATCCCGGGGACCGGAAAGCCGCATGGCCAGAGGCAGAAGCGCCATGGCCTGGGAATCCGGGGGGAAATGCCTGGCGACCGCCTGATAGCACCGCACCCGGGTGTAGTGATCAAAATCCCCGGGCCGGGTCATGCCCACGACCGGAAGCAGCAGAAGGTTGGCCTTTGCCCGTCGCATGGCCTTGGTGGTCATTTCAAACAAAAACCGGTGAAGCGGGTTGCGGGTCTGAAACCCCACCACCCGCTGCCAGCCCAGCCTGGCGTATACCTTCCGGACCTCTTCGGGGGACAGCCGAAGCGGTTTAAAATCAAAATGAAGCGGCAGGGAGACCACCTCCAGTCGCCCCCCGATATAGTACTCCCCGCATTTGTTAAAAAGATAGGCGACTCCCGGATGGCTGACATCTGTGGTTTCATAAACCTTTTGGGCCTCCTTTTTCGTGTCCGCCCGCCAGATGTCCTC
>CAZFWD010000031.1:0-12123 GCA_964522535.1 uncultured Desulfonema sp. | reverse complement strand
CCGGGCCAAGACGCGGAGGCCCCTCAAAAAACAGACGCGCAAAGCGCAACCACAATTCAACATTCAACATTCAAAATTCAACATTCGCCTTTCCCCCCCGACGAAGACGGCATCCTCCCTCTCATGGACATGCCCTGGTTCGCCGATGACGCGGCCAACCGGTTTGTCGAATTCATGAAAACCGCCTGGCCCCCGGAAAATCTCGCTGAAAACCTCAAATTCGTGGCCGCCGCGCTCGCCCCCAAACAGGGCGAAGACCCCACGGACACCATCCGCCGGTATCTGTCCACCGGCTTTTTCAAGGATCACCTCAAAACCTATAAAAAACGCCCCATCTACTGGCTGTTTTCCAGCGGCAAACAAAAGGCCTTTGAATGCCTGGTTTATCTCCACCGATACAACGAATCCACCCTGTCCCGAATGCGCAGCCTCTATGTCACACCCTTACAGGGCAATATCCGCACCCGCATCGAGTTTCTGGAGCATGAAATCACCGCCGCCACGTCCGCCGCCGCCCAGCGCAAATACAGGAAGGAACAGGAAACCCTCAAAAAGAAACAGACCGAACTTTCCGCCTTCGACGATCAGCTTCGCCACTTCGCCGACCTGCGCATCCCCCTGGATCTCGACGACGGCGTGAAAGTCAATTACAAGAAATTCGGGAATCTGCTGGCGGAAGTGAAAACGATTACAGGAGAATAAAATGAAATTACCGTTAACATCGATATGCAGGGCTTTAAACAAAATTCCCATGCCAAAGAGTATTCGCCTCACATGGCAGGCCCATTTAACGGATCTGATTTTCCGCAAAGAGATAGCAGATTTAAAAATATCAAAAGACAGGGATCGTGAAAAACTCCAACGTTTGGAATTTGACCATCAATCCGAAATTTCAATCCTTTATGAAGAACTTAATGCACTTCATACGAATCAATTGATCAGGAAAGCAAGACGATTACGCGTTCCTGTTCCACCTAACTTTGACAAAGAAGGAAAATCAACTGGATATTGGGAAGAAGGCCCTGAGTTGAAGTTATGGTATTTAACGGATAAGGGGCTTACCCAAGTACGAGAAGCAATATACAAGGAATTGGAATGGGTTTATAAACGTCGTGAACATTATACAAATTTGATAACAGGAATTATTGGAATTTTGGGAACATTAATTGGGTTTATTATCGGTTCGATTATTAAATAAAAAATAAAGAATATTTGTATGAACCTCTAAGAACTCAAAAAACTCGTATCCTCCGGCGAATCCGACCGGCTGGAGTTTAAAGCATCCACGGGCCAGCGCACCGCCGCCATGAAAACGGTCTGCGGGATGCTAAACGCCCTGGGCGGGTTTGTCCTGTTCGGTGTATCCGACAAGGGCGAGTTGATCGGGCAGGATATCACCGCCAAAACCAAGACTGATATTTCCGCTGAACTGGGTCGCCTTGATCCTCCCGCATTTCCGGATGTGGAAACCGTGACCCTGGAAAACGGCAAAGGCGTTATCATTTTAAGAGTTCCCGGCGGCGGGCTTTATACCTATGATGGCCGCCCCTATATCCGCACCGGCCCCACCACCAGCGTCATGCCCAAAGCCGAATATGAACGCCGGGTGGTGGAACGCCTTCACGCCACCCGGCGTTGGGAGAACGAACCGGCGGCGCACGGGGTCGGCATTAAAGACCTGGACCCGGATGAAATCCACCTGACATTGAGCAATGCCATTGACGCCGGACGGATGGAGCGGCCCCGGAAAACCGATACAAAATCCATCCTGACAGGACTTGGACTCATCATCGACGGCCAGCTCACCAATGCGGCGGTAGTCCTCTATGGACGAAGCGCCAGGCTGGAATCCCTCTATCCCCAGTGCCTGATTCAACTGGCGCGATTCCGGGGAAAAGACCGGCTGGCCGATTTTTCAGACAACCGGCAGTATTGGGGCCATGCCTTCAGCCTGCTTCAACGGGCCGAAGCCTTTTTCAAAGATCATACGCCCATCGCGGGAAAAGTATATCCGGACAAATTTAAACGTAAGGACAGCCCCGCCTATCATCCCCGGGCCTTCCGGGAAGCCCTGGCCAATGCCTTTTGCCACCGGGACTATGCCGTGCCCGGCGCTTCCGTATCCGTGGCTGTCTATGATGACCGGATGGAGATCATCAATCCCGGAGATCTGCATTTCGGCATCACCCCCAAAGCCTTGACGCGCCCCCACGAATCCCGGCCCTGGAATCCCATCATCGCCAGCGTGTTTTACCGGGCGGGGATCATCGAAAAATGGGGCATCGGGACCTTAAACATCATGGACTGGTGCCGGGAAAACGGCAACCCGCCCCCGGAATGGAAGGTTCGCGCGGGCTCCGTGGTGCTGACCTTCAGGCCGTTGCGGGATAAAATTGCCGGACAGCCAGAGTCAGGGGTAGAGTCGCAGCCAGAGTCGGGGGTAGAGTCAGGGGCAGAGTTAGGGGTAGAGTCGAACATGACTTTGCAGATTTTAGACCTTTTAAGAAATGATTTATTGAGCAAGAAAGAAATTGCCCTGAAACTCGGCAAAGCAAGGCCCACACGGTATTTGAATGAATTGATTCGCCGCCTTATGGAACAAGGCATCGTGGAATATACCGTACCTGAAAAGCCCAACAGCCGCCTTCAGAAATACCGGCTGGTGAAAAAACATCCGACATAAATCTTTAAACGCGCACTAAACAAGCAGTAAACGCGCAAAAAATGACCCATTCCTTCATTCAACATTTAAAATTCAACATTCAACATTATTTATTCTCCGCGCTCTTTGCGCCTTTGCGGTGAAAATAAAAGCGGTGAAAGATACATGGACATCAAACAAATCTCGGACACATTAAACCGGATTTTCACGGAAAAGAACAAGCGCATCATCTTCTGGTATGACGGTGAAAAAGAGTTTGAGGACATTTTGCCGTCCCTGGCCGTGAATGACGCCGTTGTGCTGCGCATGGATGAAAACAGCGCCCTTGAGCTGAAAATCCGGCTCGAACGCGATGATACCAAAGGCCGCTATGTACTCTACGCCCCCTGGCATGAGCCGCCCCCGGAAGAGGACTGGCTGTTTGACATCCGCCTTTACAGCCACACGTTTCTGGCCGATTCCGCTTCCATTCTTATGAAGGAACTGGATCTTTCCCACCAGGACCTCCGGCCCTACATTCAAAAAAGAAAAGCGTTTTTTAATAACCAGGACCGGTTGAACCGTCTGAAAAAATGGATCGCCGCCGATGACCGGGAAGATGATATCGACCTTAAGATGCTGGCCGTCATCACCCGGGCGGATCAGCCGGAGCCGTTCGCCATCCTCATGAAGCTCTTCGATTCCTTTTGCCGGGACGGCGAAGTGGACATGGAAACTTCTTCCAGACCTTGGCTGGACATTGAAAAACTTGATCTTTCGGCGTTTTTCTGGAGGCTTTTGGCCCGCACCTTCGGATATGCCCATCAAGAGGCCGCAGGCTTAAAAGATTTCCTGCTGCGGGTCTTTGTGACGGATTTTACCAACACCCTGAAGGCCGATCCGCCGGCATCGGTGGTCCATTTCATTCTGACCGACGCCAAAACCGCCATGAACGCCTCGGTTTTTTTGTCCCTGTGGCGGAGCAATACCTCTTATTTTCGCAATTACGATACGATTTCCGAATTCGTCGGGAACCGCCTGAAGATCGGCGAATCCCTGGCCGGCTTTGATATAACGGCCTTAGATGAGGTCATGACCTTTGCGGCGGTGGAGCGCCGCATCATCAGCGCCATTCGGGACCGGCTCATGAGCCATTCGGAAAACGGGTTTTCGGAAATGCGCGAAATCATCAAGCGCCGTCTGGACGGCTTCTGGGCCGCCACGCCCCTGGAGAACGGGGCTACCGAAAATCTATATAAAACCGCCTATCATGCCATGCTGGCCGCCATGGACCTGTTTGACCTTCGGAAAAAATATGACGCGGGCTTTTCTTATCCTTCGGCCCAAGCCATGTTTACCGCCTACGCCCGGGAACTGTTTTTGTTTGATCAGTTTTACCGGAAATTTCATGAGCTGGCGGACAAGGCCGATCTCGCGGGCTGGGATGTTTTGAAGCCTCTTCGGGAGCAGGTGGAAGACTGTTACAGCAACTGGTTCATGATGCAGGCGTCTCTGAAATGGGGAGAATTTCTGGAGGGAGATCATCCGGACGCATTGATGACAAACTGGCGAATCCCCGGCGTGACCAACCAATACGGCTTTTTTGATAAGTATGTGAAACCCACCGTCAAGGGCTCGGCCCGGAACCGTTTGTTTGTCATTATCAGCGATGCCTTCCGGTATGAGGCCGCCGAAGAGCTGACCCGGATCATCAACGGCAAATACCGGCTGAAGGCTGATCTCGCATCTATGCTGGGGGTGGTGCCGAGTTATACGGCCCTGGGCATGGCGTCCCTTTTGCCGCACAAAAATTTATCATTTAAACCCAAAGGGGAGGTTATGGTTGATGAACGGCCGACAAATTCAACGGAGTCAAGGGGTGAAATCCTTGCCTCGTATGAAGGCACGGCCATAAAGTCCGATGAATTGATGGTCATGAGCAAGGACAAGGGCCGGGAGTTCGTCAAACCCTATCGTCTGGTTTACATCTATCATGACCAGATCGACGCGGTGGGCGATAAGGCGGTCTCGGAAGGCAATACCTTTGAAGCCGTGCGAAAGGCCATTGATGAGCTGGCGGCCCTGGTCAATTTCATCATCAATTCCTTAAACGGCAACAATCTTCTGATCACGGCGGACCATGGCTTTATTTACCAGGAAAAGCCGCCGGAACCCCTCGATAAAAGCAAGGTCGCCTATCATCCCGAAAACGCGGTGAAGACCCACAAACGGTTTATTCTGGGCAAACAGTTACACGGAGCCGAGAATGCGTATTGGGGGAATACGGCCATCACCGCCCGCACGGATGTTGAGATGGAATTTCTGCTGCCCAAAGGCACCAACCGGTTTAATTTTGTGGGCGGGGCCAGGTTCTATCACGGCGGGGCCATGCTTCAGGAAGTGGTCATTCCGGTGATATCGGTTTCTGAAATGAAGGGCATCCATCTGGTAAAATCCGAAGTGCGGGCCGTGGGCGTGTCCCTTTTGGGCACCTGCAAGAAACTGGTCACCAACCGGCCGGTGTATAAATTCATTCAGACGGACCCGGTGTCGGACCGTATGAAACCCCTTACCCTGAAAATATCCCTTCGGGATGGAAATGACCTGATCTCCAACGAAGAAACCGTAACCTTCGACAGTGTTTCCGAAACCCTTGACGCGCGCCAGAAATCCGTCAAGCTGTCTTTAAAGGCCGGGACCTATGACAACAAAAAGGAATATTATCTGGTTTTAAGAAATACGGATGAAACGGAATATGAACGAATGCCCGTCACTATTGATATTGCCTTTGCCAGTGATTTTTGAGGATTGAAATTATGGAAACCAACAGCATTGATGCATTGTTAAACACCCATTTCGCCGGCCGGGTGGTTCGCAAGGACCTCACCAAGCTGCTCAAGGAAGGCGCGAATGTGCCGGTGTATGTTCTGGAGTACCTTCTGGGCATGTATTGCGCGGTGGAGGATGAAGCGGTCATTGCCGAAGGGCTGGCCAGCGTAAAACAGATTCTCAGTGATAATTATGTGCGGCCCGATGAGGCGGAAAAGATCAAGTCCAAGGTCAAGGAACTGGGCACTTATAAAATTATTGATAAGGTCACCGTCAAACTCAATGAAAGCAAAGATAGATATGAGGCGATGCTTTCCAGCCTCGGCGTCAAAGGCATCGAAATCAGCAGCGAGACCATCAAGCAATATGAAAAACTTTTGGTCGGCGGGATCTGGTGCATCCTGACCCTTCAATACTTCTATGATGAAGGGGCCAGAACAACGCCGTTTATTCTCTCCGAACTGAAACCCATTCAGATGCCGAACCTGGACCTGGAATCCGTTTTTGAGGGCCGCAAGGCGTTTACGGAAGCCCAATGGATTGACGTGCTGCTGCGCTCCACCGGCTTGGAGCCGACCAATTTCGAGGAACGGGTGAAATGGCATTTGCTGGCGCGGCTGATTCCGCTGGTTGAAAACAACTATAACCTGTGCGAACTCGGCCCCCGGGGGACCGGGAAAAGCCACATCTACAAGGAAATCAGCCCGAATTCCATTCTGGTGTCCGGCGGCCAGACCACGGTGGCCAACCTGTTTTACAATATGAGCAGCCGGCTGGTGGGGCTTGTGGGCGTGTGGGATCTGGTGGCCTTTGATGAGGTGGCCGGCATCAAATTCAAGGACAAGGACGGGGTTCAGATCATGAAGGACTTCATGGCCTCCGGATCTTTTTCCCGGGGCCGGGACATGATCAATGCCAACGCGGCCATGGTGTTTATCGGCAATATCAACCAGGGCGTAGACGTGCTGGTCAAAACAGGTCATTTATTCGTTCCATTTCCGGAAGAGATGATTGACGCCGCGTTTTTTGACCGGATGCACGCCTACCTGCCCGGCTGGGAAATCCCCAAAATGCGGCCGGAATTTCTGACCAACCAGTATGGCCTGATTGTGGATTTTTTGGCGGAATTTTTACGGGAGATGCGCAAACGGACCTTTACGGACGCCATCGACAAATATTTCAAGATCGGAAACAATTTAAATCAGCGGGATGTGATCGCGGTTAGAAAAACGGTTTCCGGTTTGCTCAAGCTGCTTTATCCCCAGGGCGATTTTGACCAAGACGCGGTGGAGCGTTGCCTGGTGTATGCCATGGAATGCCGACGGCGGGTAAAAGAGCAGCTTAAAAAAATCGGCGGCATGGAATTTTATGATGTGCATTTCAGCTACATCGACAACGACACCCTTGAAGAAAGGTTTGTCAGCGTCCCAGAGCAAGGGGGCGGTTCACTAATTCCGGAAGGACCGATGAAGGCCGGAACCATGCACACGGTGGCCCTGGGCGCATCCGGCCATCTGGGCCTCTACCGGCTGGAACTTCAGGTCGCCGGTGGCAAGGGCAAACTGTCGGTTTCCGGCTCCGGGGCGGACACCAAGACAAAGGAGGCCGTCAAGATCGCCTTTGATTATTTCAAAGCCAACATTCAAAGGATCACCGCCATGAGCAAGGCCGGGGACCATGATTACCATCTTCATATCGTGGAAATGCACAATACCGGCGCAGCCGGGGCCATGACCCTGTGCAGTTTCATCGCCCTGTGTTCGGGCATCATGAACAAGCCGCTGCAAAGCCAGATGGTGGTTCTCGGCGACATGAGCCTGGGGGGAACCATTGTTAAAACCGTAAACCTCGCGGAAACCCTTCAGGTGGCCTTTGACTCCGGCGCAAAACGGATTTTGATTCCCACCAGCTCCGTGGGCGACATCCCGACGATCCCCGGCGAACTTTTCGCTAAATTTCAGACCAGCTTCTATTCCGACCCCGTGGATGCAGCGTTTAAGGCGCTTGGAGTAGAGTAAAGACCAAGAAAAGGATATAAAAAATGAGCTTCAAGCCGGATTATGGACTGACATTGATTAAAGAGGGCGTATCAAGAGAGGTTATCCATCATTTTAATAATTTCCCTCTTTACAGCCTTACGATTCTTGGCCCCAGCCAATATTCAACAACGGTTGATATGCCCTACGCCGACGAAATATATGCGGTTTCCCTTGATTTCGATCAGCGACAACTTGAAAAAATCCTGCTCAAGGCATCGCCTGAAATTGTTTCGCTTATTTGCAAAGAAATAAAGGATGACCCGTCAACACCTCGAACCATTGATTTTGAAGGGGCGGTGGTTTTTGGAGTCCACGCCAGGCTTGGGGAAATTCAACACGTACAATATGAGAGTTTTGTTCCATTGGTCGCACAGGAGATTTATTGACGCCTATCATTATAACTCATTGACTGATTTCATTTTGTTCATTTCCCCGACTCCCCGATGAACTGAGGAGTTGGAGCGGAATTTTACCCAAATAAAGAAAGCTGTTTCACGCCGCCATCTGTTTTTTCTGCTCGTGCCTTTATTCATCTTCAGTTTCAATCACCCGCGTTGGTTTTGCGCCTATATTGGGATTTCCGAACAGGTCGATATCTTTTTCATCATAAACTTTTAAGGTGTTCCCATCAGTTTCAATCGCCTGCACTGGTTTTGCGCCTATATTGGGGGTTCCGAATGGGTCGATGTCTTTTTTATCATACACCTTTAAGGTCTCTCCATCAGTTTCAATCACCCGCGTTGGTTTTGCGCCTATATTGGGATTTCCAAAAGGATCAATGTCTTTTTCGTCATACACCTTGATAGTCCTATCTCCAGCAAACAAATTCCCGGCGCAGAAAATTTCAATTGAAAAAAAAGTCAGAACGAACACCAGACATACACGCAGAAAGGTTTTCATTAGTTCCTCCTTCCGAATTTTGATAGAAAGTCAATCTCTCAATCAAAACCCAAATACCCCTTGAGTGTTTCTATTGATATAGGTCCTTGGATATTTTCGACTCCCTCAAAATGGGGATTGCCCAAAATAAAACACGGCAGGTAATCAGGTTGTCCCTCGATTGCGGCAAAATAGACGATATAGTCATCAGATAAAATAAATTTATCAGCCTTGGGATACACCCAACAATATGAAAACTTCCCGTTTGTCCAGAGTTCTATGGTTTGTTTGATCGCTTCGGCACCTATTGGATGTAATCTCGGATCATACGTTTCATCAAATGGTTTTATAAGACCTAAAGGCACCGCCGCGTAATATACCTGTATTTTTTCCAAAAGAGCTTCCTCAAGCAGATATAAGAACACCTCATCTTTGCGAGGCTGGAGTCCCGGCAGTGTTTTGATATCTTTAATTTTTATTGTTTTGCTGAACTTTTCCATTAAAATTCCTCAGATACTTATAACGTCGGCTGCGGTTCGCGCGGTAGCGTGTAACCACCACGCGCTGGTTGGACAATCTTCAATCTCTGTCCTTGATGAACCCATTGCCTATTTCAGCTGGTACATACCCCGCTCCGAAGTCAAAGAGAGGTGTCGCCCAGTAGAGCTTGTCTTCAGGCAATGCCACTCCTTTCGGCAGGTTTCTCGCAATCCTTCGGAACTCTGGCGCAAAAACCTCTTCCACGCCGAGCTCCTGCAACAGCGAGTAGTGAATAGGGGTGATTTTGTGCGGGATGATGGAACGGTAGTCCTTCGCAGAACTCTCACGAAGTGACTGTCCCTTGCGTTCATCATCACCTTCAAGCAGGTAAGCTTTTGCGGCAACGGCTTCGATGTTCTGTTTTGAATCCAAGTAGTACCAGAGGTTGAAGCAGATCTCTTTCATATCATATGAAGTCCAATGGGCTGCTCAGGGGCGGCGGAGCTTTATCGCCGTTTCCTAACTTTTTTCCTGTGTGTCAACTCCATACAAACGGATTTTGTATTGGGTGCGGTTTTGAAGGGCTGTGATGGAATCTCCGCCGGCAATAGCGACCACTTTTCCGTTTATCTCAGAGGCAGAAAAGACAGATGTGATAGAGGCGGGAACCAGGAAAAGCGTTAAACTGATTATATATAACCTTTTTAACATGCTCTCTCCTTAGCAAGGTTTTAAAAATGATATCATTTTTATGGTGGGGATGAAACCAAATTTCGGTATTTTTGAAATATTGTTCCAGCATAGCGCAGGGAGTGAAATCCCGGCCTACGAGGGGAGGGGTTAATGGGCCAGCCCAACAACCCACGCTCTTCACTCCAGAAAAAGAACAACCTGATCAGGCTGCCGAGGACATACCCGCCGCCACCACCGGAGTTCGATTTATCGGCCGATTATCCGGGCCTACCCGCATACGGTCCACCGAAGACGCCGTATATGCGATTAGAGGATTATCGGAATCGGCGCAAGAACAGATCGCCGTGTTTAAAATGCTGGACCGGCAGGAAAAAAAGAAGGGAAAGACCATCACTCCGGGGATTATCGAGCAGCTTATTAAGGATGCAGCCACCGGACCGGTTAAGAAATCAGAGCAGGCCACCCTGTTCGGCCCCGAATATGAGAACCGGCCGCTGTTGATGGAGCGGGCGGAGCTGCGGGATTATGCTTCCTCCCGGCTGGCTTCGGATCGGGCGCTGTTTGCCGGGGTGGCGAAACAGGCCAGGGCCGCAAAACTGGCCGAGGCTGGGAATATTATTGATACAGAGTCCAGTCAGGCGTATGCTGAACAGGTGGATACTGTAAAACGGGTCTTTGATACCCTGGCGAGCGCCAAGGGGCCGATCAGTGATCTTTTAAACCAATATTCGGAGGAGTTAGCCAATGCAGAATCAAAAGCCAAGCGAGACGACGTTAAAGCCAGATTCTTACAAGCCCTCAAATCAGAGGCGCCCAGAGCCGCCGGAGGACGAGCAGGAGCGGATACGGATCAACGAGGCGGCGGCAAAAGAGCTGGAGGAGATGGTCAAGGAGGGCTCTTTGATACCCCAGCCCCCGTGGACAGGCTGGAAACCGGGGGAGGAGTAGCGCCTAAGCCTGAACCGCCGGAACCGGCGGCCAAGCCGCCGCCCGGTGAAACCGGGAATGCGGATATCGACGAGCTGCTGGCCTACTCAAACCAGGTGGCCGGTGAGCTGGCAGATAAGGAGCGGGCCGAGGCGGCCCAGGCCAAGATTAAATCGGGGCTGGACAAGATTAAGGCCGGGACCAAGGCGTTTAATGATCTGTTCGGGGAAAAAGGCGAAGTCGGCCCCGATTTGGAGATGGACCCGGAGCGGTGGGCCAAGGTTAAAGAAGCCCTGGATTTGATTTGGGAGGGGGTTCTTGAGACCACCGAGGGGGTTATGGAGGCGGCTCGGGAGTTTATTCGGCACGCCATGGAGGCCCTGTCGTCTGAGGGCAAGCCCTATGTCGACAAATACATTCGAGAAGAAATTGCGCAGGCCCTGGCCGCTGAAAAGGCCAAGCCCGCGCCTGCCGCCGCGCCGGAAACCAAAGTCGAGGTGGCGGGATACCAGGCGCTTTCGGATTGGGTAAAGCAGAAAATTCAAAACAAAGAGGCGTTTACCTGGCGCGAGCTGTTTTCCCAGGCGGATACGGCGTTTGGCGGAACCCAGGCGGCCGGGGTGTATTCTTCCCGGGACGCCTACGACGCTATGGAGCTGGGGGTCAACCGGGCGATTCGAGAGTCCCTGGCCACCGACCCGACGCTTTCTGATGTAAATGACGCTGCCGCGCAGGTTCGGGCTTTAAAGCGGATTGTCGAGGGGTTGCCGACCCAGACCCGGCGGACCGAGGAACAGGACGCCTACCAGCAGTTTTCCACCCCGCCCTTTTTGGCCTATGCGGTGAATTGGGTGGCGAATCTGAGCCCGGATGACGTGGTGCTGGAGCCGTCGGCCGGCAATGGGGGCCTGGCGGTCTTTGCGAAAAACGCCGGAGCGCAGGTTATCGTCAATGAGTTGAGTCCGCGCCGGGCAGAAATCCTGGGGCTTCAGGATTTTGATCGGGTCTTTACGGAAAACGCAGAGCAGATTGACAATGTTCTGCCCGAGGATGTGCGGCCCACGGCCGTGGTGATGAATCCGCCGTTTTCATCCACGGCGGGAAGGGTCAAAACCAATAACACCAAATACGGCGGCCAGCACGTGGAGCAGGCCCTGGCCCGGCTGGAGCCCGACGGCCGGCTGGTGGCCATCGTTGGGGCAGGTATGGCGGACGATGCCCCGGCGTTTTCCGATTTTTGGAAACGGATCAAGGGCAAGTATAATGTCCGGGCCAATGTGGGTATCAGTGGCGACGAATATCAAAAATACGGCACGACCTTCGACAACCGCATTCTGGTCATTGACAAAACCGGAAAGGATGACAACCTTATAGTTACCGGGAAAGTCGGCGGTGTTGAAGATCTTTTGCCATTATTAAAGGAGGTAAGAGATGACCGACAAGCACCTCGAAAGCCTGAAACGGATCACCGAGGCGAACCGGCTGAAAATCAACAAACACGCCCGGAAGCTCCTGATAAAGGCGGGCCTGGAGCCGTTCCCGGGGCAACTGCACATCCTTCAACTGGTGGACTGGGTGGTGGAAAAGGAGGAGCTCGTCCTGCCCGACAGCCTACAGGAGACGCTGGAGGTGTTC
>CAZFWD010000030.1:0-4653 GCA_964522535.1 uncultured Desulfonema sp. | reverse complement strand
CCTCACCCTCTACGACATGTGCAAATCCCATGACCGGGCCATGACCCTGTCCGATATCCGCCTGCTGAAAAAATCCGGAGGGAAAAGCGGAACCTATGTGCGGGAGTCCGGCGACCGGTCGATTCCCCTGCCGAATGAATCCCCTGAAAGGCAAGCCTAAGCATGGAAACGATGATCTCGCATGCGGGTTTTCTGGCCATCGGCCTGACGGCCGGGCTGCTGCTGGGATGGCTGATCACCCGATCCTTTCTGATCCGCAGAATGATCGAAGAAAGGGCAGCCCATGGCGTTCATAAGGCCGCCATAGAAGGCGAACTCAAGGCCGCCGCGGAAAAAATCGCCCGGTTTGAGGAGATGAAAACCCAGATGACCGACAGCTTCAGGGCGCTCTCCGCCCAGGTTATGCAGGAAAACAATCGAGCGTTCATCGATCTCGCGGGCCAGACCTTTTCCAGGTATTTTTCGGCCGCCCGACAGGATTTTGACAACCGGGAAAAGGCGGTCCGGGAGTGCGTCCGCCCGGTTTCCGAAGCCCTGGAAAAATACGACCGGCAGGTCCAGGCCATGGAAAATGCGCGTCAGAAGGCCTACGGCGAGCTTTCCCAGCAGGTCCTCTCTTTGAGCCAGACCCAGAACGCGCTGCAGCGGGAGACCGGAAAGCTGGTGAACGCCCTGCGCATGCCGCACGTGAGGGGCCGGTGGGGCGAGATCACCCTGCGCCGGGTGGTGGAGCTTTCAGGCATGCAGAACCAGTGCGATTTTTTCGAGCAGCAGACCGCGCAAACCGATGAGGGCGCCATGCGGCCGGATATGATCATTCGGCTTCCCGGGGACCGCCGGATCATTGTGGATTCCAAGGTGCCCCTCACCGCCTATCTGGACGCCCTGGAGTCGGAGACGCCGGATCAGGCCGAAGAAGGGCTGAAACGGCATGCCCGCCATGTGCAGGCGCATATTCAAAAGCTGGCCGCCAAGGAATACTGGAACCGGTTTACGCCCACCCCGGAGTTTGTGGTGCTGTTTATGCCCGGGGAGAATTTTTTTTCCGCGGCCCTTCGCCAGGCGCCCGGCCTGATCGAGGATGCCTCGAACAAAGGGGTGATTCTGGCCACCCCCACCACCCTGATTTCCCTGCTCAAGGCTGTGGCCTATGGGTGGAAACAGGAAACCGCGGCCGAAAACGCCAGGGCCATCAGCGCGCTGGGCAGCGCGCTTTACAACCGTCTGGCCGGTATGGTCAATCACCTAAACACCCTGGGAAAAGACCTGGACCGGTGCATCACCAGCTACAACACCGCGGTGGGGTCGTTTGAGCGGCGGGTGCTGCCGTCGGCCCGACGGTTTGACGAAATGGGGGTGACCGTGAAGGGGGGAGGGACCATCGCCTCTCCGAATCCGGTGGATAACAAACCCAGGACCATAAACTGAATGAGCAGGATGCGCAGACAGGAAAAGAAAACGGCCGGGAACCATCCTGATTTTTTCAATCGGTTTTTTCGAATGGGTCTTCTGATGGCCGCGGTCATTCTGACGGCCGGCGGTTTTCCCACCGGGGCGGCCGATGCCCGCGCCGGCCAGGGAGAAGGGCTTGCCCGCATCGCTTGGGACCGGGTCCCGGCGTTTACCGATGACCTGGCCCTTGACCGGCTGGCCCAGGGGATTGAGGCCAGCATCTCATACTACCATAGGCTTCCGGCATCGCGCAGGTTCGCGTTTGGAAAAGACGAATTTTCTGCAACGCATCTGATCCGATCCCTTGAGTGTTTTCTTGGATTGATTCAAACCCGGCCCGGCGCCGATGCACTTCAGGCCTATCTGATGGAAAACTTTCGGGTGTATGCCTTTGTGGAAAACGACGACCCGGTCCCGGTGCGGTTTACCGGTTACTACGAACCGACCTTAAACGGCGGCCTGACGAAAACCGCCATAAACCGGTTTGCCGTGTATGCCAGGCCTTCGGACCTGGTGACCTTCACCCTTTCGGACTTTTCAGACAACTGCTCAAACAGCGAGGCGGTCGGCAGATGCGTCGCCGGGACCGTGGCGCCGTATGACACCCGTCAGGTGATTGAGGAAACCGATTCCCTGGCCGGCCGGGCAGCCCCCATCGCCTGGGTGGATGACCGGGTGGACCTGTTTTTTCTCCAAATCCAGGGTTCCGGAAGGATACGGCTCGATGCCGGCGGCATGATCCGCGTGCATTATGACGGGTCCAACGGCCATCCCTACCGAAGCATCGGGAAATACCTGATTGATAAAAACAAAATTCAAAAAGAACAAATCTCCATGCAGTCGATCAAAGCCTACCTGAAGGCGCATCCCGAAGAAATCAGCGGGGTTTTGTCTTATAACCCCAGGTATGTGTTTTTCAAGGTATCCGACAGCGGCCCCACCGGCAGCCTGAACATCGACCTGACCCCCGGCCGGTCCATCGCCACGGACCAGCGCCTGTTTCCGTCCGGGGCGCTGGCCTTTATTTGCACCCAAAAACCGGTGGTGAATGCATCCGGACAAATCACCCAGTGGACGGCGTTTTCCCGTTTTGTGCTGAACCAGGATACGGGCAGCGCCATTCGCGGTCCCGGCCGCGCGGATATCTTCTGGGGAGACGGAAAATATGCCGAACTGGCGGCCGGCCACCTGAAACACCCCGGAAAAATGTATTTTCTGGTATTAAACCCGGACGACAGTGAAAACCCGTAGCCCGCTTTTACGTAAATAGCGCCTAATCCGCTGCCCTTTCCTCTTTTCCTGTTTTCCCGGCCAGAAGCAGGCCCCCGCCGCAAAAGGCCAGGACCGCGCTGATGCCAAACAGCCGAAACGCCCCGATGGTATCAAAGAAAAAGCCGTTAAACAGAAACCCGGCCATGATGCCGAACCCGTAGGTGACGGCGTTGTTGACCGCCTGCCCCAGGGTTTTTGACTCCCGGGGCGTCTGGGCGTCGATGTACAGAATACTGGCCACATGAAACGCGCCGTAGGAAAAGGCGTGGAACAGCTGGGCAAACAGGATCGGAAGCACCGATGTGGCGCTGGCCAGAATAACCCACCGGGAACCGGCGACCAGAAAAGACAGGATCAGGATGTTTTCATAGGAAAATCGCTTAAACAGCCGGTCCGCGAAGATCATGACCAGGATTTCGGCAATCGAGGCCAGGGCCCAGCTCACTCCGATGAAGGTGTTGCTGTAGCCCAGGTTTTCCAGATGAATGGAAAAAAACCCGTAATAGGTGCCGTGGCTGGCCAGCATGAGAAAAGCGCAGAACAGAAACAGAATCACCCGCGGCCTGAGCAGTTTCCTGGCGCCCGTGGAAAAGGCCGACGGCCCGGTTATGCCGGAATCGGGCAGTTTTGGGGACAGGTAGGCCTGCAGAAGGGAGCCGGCGAGCACCAGGATCAGAATGATTTCCACGGAAAAGGCGTCGATGGCCCGGCCCGCGGCGATGACGATCAGAACAAACCCAAACGACCCCCAGGCCCTGGACCGGCCGTAACGGGTCTTCTCCTTTCCCAGCAGGTCCATGGAAAAGGACTCCAGAAAGGAGATGATGGGTGCGTAAAAGATGCCATAGAACACCGTCACCGCGAACATCATCCAGAAGTCCGTGGTCAGCAGGTAAAGCCCCCAGATCGCCGTAGAGATAAAATTGCAGAAAATATAGATGCGACGCCGGATCAGGAACCGGTCGGCCACCGCGCCCCACACCATGGGGAACAGGGCGGTGGCCAGGGTCCGCACCGAGGCCAGAAGACCGATCTGAAAGCCGGTAAAGCCCAAATGAAAGCAGTACAGGGTGAAGTACGGCAAAAAAAGCCCCATCACGCCGAAATAGACAAAGTATTGGGTCCCGAGGATGAATTTTGCGGATCTCATATGGGCCTTTTCTTATCACAAATCATAACGGGAAGGTAGGGATTATCTTCGCGGCCCGGGTCGCAGGAAGGGAGGGTGGAGCCGAACATAAGACCGGCCAATAAGACCGGACATAGGTCTTGACATCTAAGGGATTTTTTTTTATCTCTTTCGGAACCATCGCCTGCAGCGGGGAAAAATATTTCCTTTAAGCGCAACACAAACGTGCAGGCCTTACATTTCGGCATTTAAGGAGGTTTATATGAACAGACGCATCAACCGGTTGCTTGTGCTGGCCGCCCTGATTCTGGTCGCGGCCGGCATGCCGGCCGCTGCCTGGGCCTACGAGGTCGCGCCCGTTGCGGTCATCGAATCCCCTTCCTACGACTTCGGCAGCGTCTATGAAGGGATTGATGTTTATCATGATTTCATCGTCAAGAACACCGGGACCGCGGATTTGGAAATTCAGAAAGTCAAGTCCGGGTGAGGCTGCACAACAGTCTCTTTTGATAGACTGATCCCTCCCGGGAAAGAGGGAAAGATCACGGTCAAGTTCAGAACAAGCGGCTACGGCGGCCGAACCTACACCAAAACCGTCAAGGTATACACCAACGATCCGGCGCAAAACATGATATCGGTCGGCGTCACCGGAGCGATCAAAAAGTTTGCCACCATCAGCCCAAAAACGGTGGTGCTCACCGGAACCGTCGGGGAACCCCTTGCCCAGACGGTGACGATCACCCCGGAGACCGCAAAGCCGTTCGGCCTGGCCAAGTTCACCGCGCTCTACGGCACGGATA
>CAZFWD010000029.1:0-6110 GCA_964522535.1 uncultured Desulfonema sp. | reverse complement strand
TTTTTACGAGAAAGTTGATATCTTATCATCTTCGATCCGTGGCTTGCGGGCGCGGCCCGCAAAGGAAGGAGAACAAAAAATCAAAGAGGTGTTCCCATGAGTGATCCGGTTTACAAAGAGATGATAGACGTGATGCGTAAAAGAGGCGGAGCGTTTTCGGGCATGGACATCCCTGAGTTCTATGCCATGGTAACTGAAATGTTTACGCCCGAGGAGGCCGCGCTCAACAACGCCATGCCGAAAGGACCCTTCACCGCCGGTGACATGGCTGAAAAAATGGGGCGGGACAAATCGGAAATCGAAGCCGTACTTGAAGCCATGGCCAACAAAGGGCTTTGCGCGGCGGTCACCATGGATGGCACCGCCTATTACCAGAGCGCCAGGTTTATGCCGGGTATTCTGGAATTCCAATTCATGCCCGGAAGAACCACTGAAAGAGATAAAAAACTGGCCAGGCTCATTTATGCCTATAAAAAGGCTTACAATCAAAAGACCGTACACCGGGAAACCGAATTTCCTGCCACCCGGGTCATTACCGTGGACCGGGCCATTGCGCCGGAAAACCAGGTCCACACCTATGACCAGGTGCAGACCTTTATCGACAAAAACGAGTATATCTCGGTTAGCGCCTGCTACTGCCGGCACGCCGCCGAATTGCGGGGCGAGGATACCCACGGAATGCCCAAGGATGTATGCATGCAGTTCGGTCTTACCGCCCAATTTGCTGCTGAAAGACTGGGGGCGCGGAGGGTAACGAAACAGGAAGCCCGGGAAGTCCTTGAGCGGTCTGAAAAGGCGGGCCTCATTCACATGAGCGCTAATATGGCGGAGGATATCAGCTTTATCTGCAACTGCGATCGGTGGCACTGCGTTGTCGTCACCCATGCACTGACCAAAGCCAGACCGGGCCTATTTTTCAACTCAGGGTTTGAACCGCGATTTGATCCGGAGCTGTGTGAAGCATGCGAACTGTGCATTGATCGTTGCCCGGCGGAAGCATTGACAATGGGCCCGAATGATCACCCCGTCGTTAACCTGGATCGATGCTTTGGATGCGCCGTATGCGCCACCGGATGCCCGTCCGGGGCGATTGCCATGGTCAACCGGCCCGGTTTCCCAGAGCCTCCCAAAAATGCCAGAGAGTTTAAAGCGGCAATCAAAGCCGGCATGGCGCAATGAGCCGTTTATTTGTATATAAGGAGGAGAAACAGAATGCTTGAAACTGAAAACTGGAGTAAAGAGCGGGTTTATACGGTCATGCGGGAACTGCTGTTTAGTTTTAATTATATGTGGTTTCTTATGGAGGACTGGATAAAGCAAAACTGTCCGGAAAAAATCAACAGCGAGGATCTGCAAAAGGTTTCAGAAATCTTCGGCAGCTATGAAGCAAAACGTCTCATGTGAATGTCGCATTTCCATTAATTCATCGGTATGAATTGGCATATTATTTTTTCCGGGTTCTCATCTTTAAAATTATGGCAAATAATCGTGGCAAATAATTATTGCTTGTGAGTCGTTTATGCTTTATAATCAACTCAAAAATTGATTTGATAAGGATAAATAAATGACTCATGCAAAACCCTATTTTTGGCAACAACCTTCATGGCCGAGGTTTGAGTGGGACCATGCAACCCTTTTGGAACCCCTGGGCAACTGCCGTTTCCAACAGGGCGCACTGCTGGCTCAGATGAAGGAATTAGGGCTTGATCTTAAAAAACAGGCCAGAGCGGAAATTTTAACGCAGGAGGTCATGAAAACGTCGGAAGTAGAAGGCGAGCGGCTGAACCCTGATGCCGTTCGTTCATCCGTGGCCCGACGACTGGGTTTGCCTACCGCCGGTTTATCATCTGCAAGAGATCGGCAGGCGGATGGGGTTGTCGATATTCTGCTGGATGCAACCATGAATTATGGAAAGAACCTAACTGAAGAGCGACTGTTTGGCTGGCATGCGTCCCTGTTTCCGACAGGCTACTCCGGGTTGCACAAAATCCGAGTGGCGGCCTGGCGTGATGATCGAAATGGACCGATGCGGGTTGTGTCAGGTTCCATCGGCCGGGAAAAAATTCATTATGAAGCGCCCCCGGCGGAACGTATTGCCGGAGAGATGAACCGGTTTATGCGTTGGTGGGAAACAAGTCGCAATAAGATGGATGGGCTGCTTCGGGCCGCTGTCGGTCATTTGCAATTTGTGGCCATTCATCCTTTTGAGGATGGTAATGGCAGAATTGCCCGGACATTAACAGAAATGGCCCTGGCCCAGGATGAGAACCTTTCAACCAGATATTACAGCCTTTCTGCGCAGGTCATGGCGGAACGGGAGGCCTATTACCAGATCCTCGAGCACACCAACAGAGGAGTTGGGGATATTACCGGTTGGATAAAATGGTTCCTGGAATGTATGTCTATGGCCATTTTGGAATCCGGCAAACTGCTTTCCAATGTGATGCTCAAAGCCCATTTCTGGCAACGTTATGCGCAAACGGGACTGAAGGAACGTCAAAGTAAAATCATTAATCGTCTGTTGGAGGCCGGTCCCGGAGGTTTTGAAGGAGGACTGACCAATCGAAAATATGCCGCCATGGGCCATGCGAGCAAAGCCACAGCCCAAAGGGAGTTGGCTGATCTTGTTCAAAAGGGCATTCTATGCCTCAACCCAGGTCGGGGACGAAGCACCAGCTATGACCTTTGCTGGGAAAAATTTGCCGAAGAAGGGAAAAGGGGTCAAATCTTCTCTTGACTCTTATTTCGAATTTTAGGAAAAATTTTTTCCTATGGCATCGATGCGACCCGGAATCGGGGCGGTTCAATATCATCTGAAACGCCCCAAGTAGGTCATGCTGCGATCAAGCCAGGTCAAAGCGGTCCGCGTTCATCACCTTGTTCCACGCCGCCACAAAATCGTTTACAAACTTTTCACCGGCGTCCGCGCAGGCGTAGACTTCCGCAATGGCGCGAAGCTGAGAGTTTGCACCAAAGATCAGGTCGACCCGGGTGGCGGTCCATTTAAGTTTGCCGCTCTCGCGATCCCGGCCTTCGAACACGCATTCGTCTTTCGCGGTGGGCTTCCAGATCGTGCCCATGTCGATCAGGTTTACGAAAAAGTCATTGGTGAGCGTCTCCGGCCGGTTTGTGAACACGCCGTGCGAAGACTGCTCGAAGTTGGCGTTTAAGACCCGCATGCCGCCGACCAGGACCGTCATCTCCGGCGCGGTCAGGGTCAGGAGCTGAGCCTTGTCCACCAGCAGGGCCTCGGCTGATACGCTGTACTTGCCCTTGAGGTAATTGCGGAACCCATCGGCCGCCGGCTCGAGAACGGAAAATGAGGCCGCGTCGGTCTGCTTCTGCGAGGCGTCCGTGCGTCCGGGTTTGAAAGGCACCGTCACTTTATGGCCGGCCTTTTTGGCCGCCTGCTCGACGGCGGCGCATCCGCCTAGGACGATCAGATCGGCCAGGGACACCTTTTTTCCGCCGGACTGTTCGCTGTTGAACGCCTTGCGGATCTTATCAAGGGTCGCCAGCACTTTTTTGAGTTTGGCCGGCTGGTTGACTTCCCAGTCCTTTTGCGGTTCCAGCCGAATCCGCGCCCCGTTGGCCCCGCCTCGCTTGTCCGAGCCGCGGAAGGTGGATGCCGAGGCCCAGGCGGTGTAAACCAGTTGGGAAATCGACAGGCCCGAGGCCAGGATCTTGCGCTTGAGGTCCGCAATGTCCCTGGCGTTGATCAGCTTGTGATCCACCGCGGGCACCGGGTCCTGCCAGATGAGCGCTTCCTTGGGAACCTCCGGACCGAGATAACGCGAGGGGGGGCCCATGTCGCGATGGGTCAGCTTGAACCAGGCTCTCGCAAAGGCGTCGGCAAAGGCTTTTGGGTTTTTGTGGAACCGCCGCGCGATCTTTTCATAGACGGGATCAAATTTCAACGCCAGGTCCGCGGTGGTCATCATGGTCGGATACCGCTTGGACGGATCGTGGGCCGACGGCGCCAGGTCCTTGTCGGCCACCTTCTTGGGGGTCCTCTGGTGCGCGCCGGCGGGGCTCTTGGTCAGTTCCCAGTCATAGCCGAATAGCACGTCGAAATACCCCATGTCCCACTGGATCGGATTGGGCGTCCAGGCGCCTTCCAGTCCGCTGCCGATGGTATCGTTTCCCTTGCCGCTGCCGAAGCTGCTTCTCCAGCCGAGCCCCTGCTCCTCGATGGGAGCAGCCTCGGGCTCAGGCCCCACATGGGACGCAGGCCCGGCGCCGTGACACTTGCCGAAGGTATGCCCGCCGGCGACGAGCGCCACGGTCTCCTCGTCGTTCATGGCCATGCGCGCGAAGGTTTCGCGGACGTCTTTGGCCGAGGCTACCGGGTCGGGATTGCCGTTCGGCCCTTCCGGGTTCACGTAAATCAGGCCCATCTGTACGGCGGCGAGCGGGTTTTCGAGATCGCGGTCGTCCGAGTAACGTTTGTCGCCAAGCCACTCAGCCTCAGAGCCCCAATAGATGTCCTCTTCCGGCTCCCAGACATCCTCGCGGCCGCCCGCAAAACCGAAGGTCTTAAACCCCATGGACTCCAGGGCGCAGTTGCCGGCCAGGACCATGAGGTCGGCCCAGGAGATCTTCCGGCCGTATTTCTGCTTGATCGGCCAGAGCAGACGGCGCGCCTTGTCCAGGTTCACGTTATCGGGCCAGCTGTTCAAGGGCGCCAGGCGCTGGGAGCCGGAGCCCGCGCCGCCTCGGCCGTCGCCCATGCGGTAGGTACCGGCGCTGTGCCAGGCCATTCGAATAAAGAGCGGCCCGTAATGCCCCCAGTCGGCCGGCCACCAGTCCTGGGAGTCGGTCATCAGCGCGTAGAGGTCCTTTTTTACCGCCGCCAGGTTCAGCTTCTTAAACTCTCTGGCGTAGTTGAACCCCTCGCCCATGGGATTGCTCTTACTGGAGTTCTGATGAAGCATCTTAAGGTTGACCTGGTTCGGCCACCAGTCCCGGTTCGACATGCCGCCGCCGGCGGTGGACCCCATTACCGGATGCTTGCGATCTTTTTTCATGATGTTTCCTCCTTCTATGCGGGTTTAAATTTGGGTTCTCAGTTAGAGACTGATTAACATGCCGAATCTGAATTTAACGCCATCACCCTCCGTCATGGGCGGTTGAACCGGTCTACGCCCTACCAATTTTCACCCAACAGCTCAAAAAAATCAATGGGGTAAACGCAGGCCGGGCATTTATCCGGGGCTTGCTTGCCGACATGCAGGTAACCGCAGTTGCGACACCGCCAGGTCACGTCCGCATCTTTTTTAAACACGCGGTCCGCGGCGATATTGTCGGCAAGCTCCCGGTATCGTTTTTCATGCTGTTTTTCAGAAACCGAAATCGCGTCCCAGGTGTCCGCGGCACGCTCAAAGCCTTCCTCGCGGGCGATTGCCGCGAAATTCGGATATAATTGCGAATGCTCGAATTTTTCACCATCGGCGGCGGCCAACAGGTTCTCGTGCGTGGTTTTAATAACGCCCGCCGGAAATCTTCCGGTGATTTCCATCTCCCCGCCGTTAAAAAACTTGAAAAACCGAAGCGCGTGCTCGCATTCCTGATCAGCCGTTTCTTCAAATATATCCGATATCTGATCATAGCCTTCGCTGAAAGCGCGCCTGGCGAAATAGGTATACCGGTTCCTGGCCTGGGATTCCCCGGCAAAGGACAAAAGAAGATTTTTAGCCGTTTGGCTTTCTCTGAATTTTCCCATGGGCCTCCTTATTCATGCCTTGTGAGCGTTGTTCTGAAGGTTCCAGAATCAATCGTCTTCTAAAATTTCAATGGCGCTGGCGCCGCACTCCTCGGCGGCTTGACGACAAAGCGCCTTGTATTCATTTGGGATGTTGTCAAACTTGACAATGGATTTAAGCTCATCTTCATCGTACTGGAATACTTCGGGACACAGGTTGTTGCAGTTTCGGTCGCCCATGCATTGACTGGTAATGTTCACCTTCATGTGTTCCTCCTTTTTGCTCTTTGTGTGAAATACCGGATATTTTTTTGCCTTTCATCTATATGTTATTGCAACAGCCATACCATCTTCCTTGCTCATAGACTGTTTATTTAAATAATTTATTGAAATTTAAAAATATTATATT
>CAZFWD010000028.1:0-4413 GCA_964522535.1 uncultured Desulfonema sp. | reverse complement strand
CAACATCCTCATGCTGCAGGGGATAAAACCGATAGTGAACGGTTTCAAACACGTCGGTGTCAAACGCTTTCACCAGGCGAAGCACCTTTTGAATGTTGTCCGCCTTATCCACGAACACCATCAGGTTGGAATCTTCCTTGGTCAAAATGGTCCCCTCCGATGAGACAAACGGGGTCACCAGCTTGCTCATTTCGGAAACCGACACCGATTCCAGCCGGACGATCTGAATGACCACCTGCTGATCCGGGGGAATGGCCCGACCGTCCCGTCCGATTTTGGTGGTGATGCCGAGGCGGAGGGCGTTTTTCATGGGCACGATTCGATAAAATTCCCCCTGTTTTATGGCCATGAGCCCGTTGACCTCCAGCAGCTGATAAAAAACCGGAAACAGGTCCTCCTGGCTCAACGCCCCGGCCGTATGAATGGTCACCTTTCCCCCGACCCCGGGATCTAAGACATAATTGATCTTAAGCAGATCGGCAAGGATACGGATCACCTCGATCAGGTCCGCGTCATCAAAGTTGAACACCATCCTTCCGTTTTCCGGGGGTTGTTCTTCGACCGGCGCATCCATGCCGGATGCGGCTGAGTCATCCGTATCGACGGCCTTCGCATTCGGCGGTAAACTCGGATTTTCGTCTTCAACAGCTTCCAGCACCGCTCCCTGGGTGTCCGCCGGGCCGTTTTCGGCAAACGCAACGCCCAGGGCCAGGATCAAGCCGAACACACCGATTCCCCACAACCTGAAAAACCGCATCATATTCATCCTCATTGTATCTTTCTCTTTATCTTTCCAAAGGGTGTACTGATGATTTCGTATTCCCCGTCTCCCGATGCTGCCGCACCCGAGCCGCCGGGTTGCGATCCGGTCGATGCCTTCTTTTTGTCGGCGGCGACCACGGTTGAAGACCCGGCGGATCCGGAACCTGATCCGGAAGATGCGGCCGCCTGCCCCGTTTGAATCACCTCCGGTTTCGCGGTCTGCCGGGCCTGACCCGCCTTTTCCCTGACCTTGTCCGGATCATAGAGCTGCACGTTATAGCTGACCCCTTTTTCAACCATTCGAACCTTTTCGGCTTCAATCCCGGCGACCCTGAGATCACCCACCATGTCCCCTTCTTTGACCCATAAATACTTTCCGTTGTTTGATTTCGGGTCCGGGTTGTTGATCAGGGCCGTCTTATACGCCCCTCGAAGGATCACCCCGTAAAGCACAAGCTTTCTGCCGGACACCTTAGCCTGCTCATCGGACGCCTGGACCTCGGGGATCTCTTCAACACCCCAGGTTCGGTCCGGTGAAAACAGGTTGTTATCCACCACCACATCATAGGCGGTATCCTCCAAAATCCGGGGTTGCGAAATGCTGTATTTTTTGGCCCCTGTTTTTTCTACCTCCACAGAACCGCCTTCGAAAAGGATGTCCTGATTTGAGCGCCATACGCCCCAGATGTTGGCCCAGATCAATACAATCAATCCGGCCAACACAAGATTTACAATCCAGGTCCTCGAAAACATGATTCTAAATCGCCCTTTTTCTCAATCGACTTTTTGCGGTTGACTCCGATCAGCCCCGAGTCTGGGGGAGCTTCATCACCCCTTTGACCGTGATGCTCGAACGGATCTGCGCGGAACTTGACCTTCGGGGCGAGACATCCGCGCTGATCTCGGCAACCACCAGATGCTTTGGGGACGACTCGATGCCGTAGAGCATCCCCTTCAGCTGCACTATGTTTGAATGCATCATAAATCTCACCGGAATCGTGATGTACCCGGCCGCTTTGTCCTCCTCGGGCTTTAGCACCTGCATGGTATCGATATTGATCCCGTTTGATCCCGCGATCTCGTTTAAAAGGTTTTGGACCTCCACCGCCGCGAGGGAGGGGGTCTTGCCGGTCAGCAACCCGAATTCCATCCGGTTGAGGACCTGGTTCAGGTTCTTCTGCGCCTTATCCAGCTCCTTTTTCTGGGCGGCGACTTTTAAATACTTTTCCACATGGGTTTTCTTAAACGCGATGTCATCTGAGATGGAAAAAAAACCGAAAACGTCAGGGCCGAAACGGTAAACCGCGCCCAACAGCAGCAGGACCGCGCCGCCGATCAGCAGATATCGTCGCTCCCGGTTCATCTCTATTTTTTTCAGAAAATTCATCATGGCAAAACCTTATCGATGGCCGGAAATGCGAAGCCCGATCCTAAAGATCTCTCTGCCGTCTTTTCCCTTTCGAATGGTGGACAGAAACCGGACATCGGTGAACATCGGCACCTCCTCCAGTATGGAAATCAATTCCGAGGCCGATTCCGCCGCCCCGTAGAGGGACAGCTCGTTTCCGGACAGCTTGAAACTGTTGACCCAGGCGGTCATGGGAAAAACGCTGCTGAGCTCTTTTAAAACATCCATCGCGTATTGATTTCCGGTTCGAAGGGACGCGAGATAATCGATACGTTCCCTGATCTTTGCCGATTGGGCCTCGATCCGCTCGACAGCGGCCGCTTCGGCCCTCAGCCGGTCAAGCGCCGCATCCAACCCGTTGAGTGTGCGCCGCGCGCTGATGACATGGCTGACGCTCCAGACAACCCCGGAGAGAACCAGAAGAACGCAGAGGGCAAGCATCACCATGCGGCCGGTTTTGTCCGGTTTTCTTCTTTTCCCCGGCGGCATCAGGTTGACCTGAACCGGCAGGTTCTGAATCCCTTTAAGGGCAAGCCCGAATGCCGGTACATACCTTTCCGCGGACACGCCCATCTGATGAATAGCGGGTTTCACCACATCAAACCGCAATTGATCGGCAATGTCGCCGGTGATCTCATCCGCGACGGCATCGCCCAGCACCACCAGGGGTATCCGTTGATCAGGGTCTTCAAACACTCCCCTCGCCTTCATGAGGTGCGCCGTCACCGAAGAAGGTCCGCCATCCCCGCCGGCCGTTTTTCCCATGGTCCGGGAATAAACCAGGGCGCCCTGTTTCACGTAAACAACATCAACCCCCCTGTCCTTTGCGTAAACGATCACCGCGGAATCGCCGCAATCCCTCATTCGGTCCAGATAATAATTGGATAAAGCCGCAGGGGTGATCTCGATCCCGGAAATCCCCTTTTCCACGAAATCCGCAAGCTGAAGGTAGGGGGCGATATCCTCCCTTCGGACCACCACAAGAAGAACCGTCAGCTTTTCCGCGGCCTTGTCCTCGAAAATAACCTGAAAATCAAAGCAGATCTCCGCTGTTGGAAGGGGAACATACTTTTCCATCTCATATTCTAAAGTTTCCCGCAGGTTTTCCTTGACGGCCAGGGGAAAATCGATCTGCCTGAGTATCGCCAGATCACCGGGAATCCCCAGGTGAATATGGGCGGCCGAAATCCGGTGCTCGCGAATAAAGCCGTTGATAAACCCGGCGATATCCTCCAGCCGCTCCTTCTGGGGTTGATCCGCGTCCAGGGAAAAGCTGTACTCCGCGGCCGGGGCGATCCCCTTAAACGACGCCTTCAAATAGACCAGGTTGACCTGATGGTCTGAAATCTCAATGCCGAGCCCCGAGTTAAACAGCAAAGTCAATCCCCCTCTTTTCGGGCGCCTGCGCCGGACGGCCGGTCATCCCCCTGAATAGAATGAAAAACAGAATCCTCCCATTTGATCACCCGGAATTTCCGGTCCGCCCGGGAATCGATGTGAATCAGTGCCGCCACCCCCTCCATATTCCGGCTGCCGGAAATCAATCCGATGGAACGCACCGTATAGTAAGGCAGGGTCTCGACGCTCAGATACCGTGAAACCGCAACGTAAACATCCGGCCCGACCAGCTCCCGCAGCTCGGCCACCGACCGAAAGTCCTTTTCCTTTCGGTATTCGGTGATCGCGGTGATAGCCTCCTCGGTCATTCCCGGAAGGGAGGCCCAGAGCTGCGGTGAAATCGCGTTGATATTCAGACCGTATCCGGCCGTTTTGGAAGCCCGCCGTGTTCTCGAGGTCCGCCGCCCGGTTTTCGAACTGTCCGCCGCAAATACCGTAATCATGTCCTCAAGCCCGCCGTAGAAAATTTCAGGGGTGACCCCCTTGACAAGCAGCAGTTCCTCCACCGACTCAAAATCAGCGTCCTTGCATTCATAGGGATTGGGCAGGGAGGCGTAATAATCGTCCTCGGCCCCGTTGAGTCGGTGCAGATCGTCGGCATCCCGCCAGTCCAGGATGGAATCGACGATACCGGCTTTTTGCTGATCATCCAGATCAAACCCGGCAAGCATCATCTGCAACACCCTCTGATCCGCCTGATTGATGTTGATCTTTCCGGCCTCGTTTTCAATCCAGACCTTAAACTCCCCCTCTCCAAAAGGAACAGGGGGAATATCCGTGTTCACGCGCAAAGCAACAGCCGTCTCTTCCTGCGTGTCGTCATCCGTCAATGCGGCCGGCGGCGG
>CAZFWD010000027.1:0-4726 GCA_964522535.1 uncultured Desulfonema sp. | reverse complement strand
GGCGCCATTTTCCGGTGCTGGTTTCCGCCGGGCATCGCCGAATAAAGGCCGCGCCTGCAGCGGCCGGTATGATTATAAAAACGGCCGTAACGGAGAGGTTGATGCCGTTTGCATTCAGCATGACAATCACAGACGCCCAGACCGTAAAAATCAAAACCCGGCTGAGGCTTCGGGGAATGGAAAAAATCCGTGTGCAGGCAAGCAGGACAAAGGCTGAAAGCGACAGCCCGGCACCGGCAGTCAGGGTGAAAAAAAGCCCGCCCCAGAAGGCGGGCCCGATCCGGTTTAAGGTCTGCATCACCCGGTCGCCGGGGACGATCAGGTAGCCGGCGGCTTGAATGGCGTCCAGGTTCTGATACAGAGACAGATTTGAAGCATAAACAATCAGGCTAAACAGAACCTGGGCGGTCATCAGACCGATAACGAGGACCGTTGCCGGAAAGAGATCGCGCTGCATGGTTTTAAGGGCTGATCAGTCCGGCGGCCGCTTCCAGCGCCAGCATATACCCTCGGCTTCCGAGTCCGGTGATCTGACCGGTGGCGATATCCGCGATCAAAGACTGCTTCCGGAATGCCTCCCGTTTGTAAATATTCGACAGATGGACCTCGATCACCGGCATATTCAGCAGAAGGATCGCATCCCGAATGGCGATGCTGGTATGGGTGTAGGCGGCCGGATTGATGATCAGGGCAGCACAGCTTTCGGAAGCCGCCTGGAGCTTTTCAACAATCTCGCCTTCATGATTGGATTGAAAGGTCTCCAGATCCAAGCCCATCTCTTCTGCGCGGGCCGACAGGGACCGGTTCACATCGTCTATGGTGGCGGCGCCGTAGGTGTCGGGTTCCCTTTTTCCGAGCATGTTCAGGTTCGGCCCGTGGATGATCAGGATTTTTTTTCTCATCGTTTTATTTCCCGCCTTAAGGAGTCAATGGTTTTTTTATAGTCGTCGGTGGTAAATATCGCTGAACCGGCAACCAACACATCGGCCCCGGCATCGGCGATGTCCGCGATGTTGGACCGGTTGACCCCGCCGTCGACCTGGATCAGCGCGGCAAGCCCTCGGGACCGGATTCTCTGTTTCGCCTGCCTTATTTTTTCAAGGCTGTTTTTGATAAACGACTGGCCCCCGAACCCCGGATTGACGCTCATCAGAAGGATAAGATCCACATCCGCCATCACCCATTCAATCGCCTGCAGGGGGGTTGCCGGGTTGAGCACCACCCCGGGGCGGCACCCCAGCTCCCGAATCATACAAAGGGTCCGGTTGAGGTGGGTGCAGGCCTCCACATGCACCGACAGGTAATCCGCGCCGGCTTTGATGAACGCCGGGACATACCGGTCCGGGTTTTCGATCATCAGGTGAACATCCAGGGGAAGATCGGTTGCCCGCCTTACCGCCGCGACGATCATCGGACCCATGGTGATATTGGGGACGAAATGCCCGTCCATCACATCAATGTGTATCCAGTCCGCCCCGGCATCGGCCACCGCCCGAAGCTCTTTTTCAAGGTGGGTGAAATCAGCGGACAGAATCGATGGCGCAATCAGCTTCATTCCTCTCCTCCATAGGATTTATATAAACCGTATCAGGTAAATCTTCCAAAAATCCTTGTATCAATCAATTGATCATTTTTATACAAAAAAATCGCGGATTCGGTCTGGCCGGGCACCAGCACCCATATTTCCTTGCCCGGCCGCATCAGCTGGTCGTAAATGGTGGATGAGAACTCGGATATCCGCAGTTCTATCCGAATATGCTGTTTTAAAAAACCCGGAGGAATCCTGTACCGGAACAGGTGACCGCCGTTTAACCCATGCCTGTTCCCGCCGGCGTCAACCACTGGCGCCTGATTGACCTCGAGATTTATCCGCTGACCGCTTTTGACATGGTACCCGAACGGCGGATCCTGACCCACAATCAGGTTCAGCGGCCTTGCGGGATAATGGATCGGTTTAATCGTTCCGATTCCAAGCCTGTTTTTTTCAATAACGCCCACGGCGCAGTTTAAGGAGAGGTTTCTTAAATCCGGCATCTGGTACTCCATGGGTCGGCGTCCGATGCTGATCAACAGGTCCGTCGGGGCACCCCGGTTGACCTCCGTGCCGGCGGGCGGATACTGTGTGATGATGGAACCTTCCTTCATCACGACACTGTAGGTTTTTGATACAGCGCCTTCAACAATCCCGTTTTCCTCAAGGATCAGCTGCACCTGTTGCAGGTCCAGTCCTTCCAGGTTCGGTACGGAAACGGTCTGGGCGCCCTTTGAGATGATCAGGCGGATGTCCCGGCCCTTCTTGATGATCTCCCCAGGCCCGGGATCCTGAAAGATAATGTGATTCCGGGAGACATTCGCGCTGTATTCAGATCCCTTGACCTTTGTGTTTAATTCAAGATCAGTCAACAACTGAAGGGCATAGACGGCATCCCTGCCCACCAGGTTCGGCACCACGACCGTATCCTCGCCTTTGATCAGGCGGGTCAGCGTAAAATAAGCGCTGACCCCGGCAATGGCGCTGAAAAGGATGACCGCCGCGACGATTTTTGCAACCCACCGGATCATCTCAGCCTTTTTAGAGCGGCGGCAAAAAAACCGTCTGTCTGGTGAAGGTGCGGAACCGTTCGGAAAAACCCTTCCTCATCCATAAACGGGCTGATGTCAAACAAAAGGGACGAAAATTTTTTAATGATCTTAAACCCCGTTTTGTTTTTCAAAAATTTGCCGACGACCTGGTCGGTTTCTTCCGGTTCCAGACTGCACACCGCATACACCAGTATGCCTTCGGGGTTTAACCACTCGGCCGCCTGCGTGAGGAATTTTATCTGTTTTTTTGCAAAGGGTGCAAGGTTTTTCCGGGAATCATCCCATCGAATGTCCGGATTCCTTCGAATCACCCCCAACCCTGAGCAAGGGGCATCCAGAAGGATGCAGTCAAAGGGCATGAGCCTGTTTTGCGCGGCCGGCCTTTCCAGGTCATGGGGCAGGGTTTCGACGATATCGACCCCTAAACGCTTCATTTCCGCCTTTAACCGGCTCAGTTTTTTTTCATCGACGTCCATGGCGATGAGTTGCCCTCGGTTTTGCATCAGCTGGGCCAGGTGCCCGGTTTTTCCGCCCAGACCGGCGCAGGCGTCAAGCACCCGGTCTCCGGGCCGGGGAGACAGCAGAAAGGATACGAGTTGGGCGGCTTCATCCTGAACCTGGAACAGACCGGCCTCAAACGCGGTTAGTTTATGTATGGGTTTCTTCGGGCCCAAAACATAGAGGCCGTTCAGGGAGTAGGGTGTCGCGCGGACCTCCCGGACCTCAGGCCGCAACGCCTCTAAGAGCCGGTCCCGGTCTGTTTTTAAGGTGTTTGCCCGAACCGTCACCGGCGGAATTTCATTCAACGCATGGCACAGGGTTTCAGTTTCGAGTGGACCGTAGCGCTTTATCCACCGCCGAACCAGCCATTCCGGAAATGACGTAACAACAGCCAGGGTGGCGACTGCGTCTTTGCCGCCCATCAGATCGGGAAGATGACTTTTTTTCCTGACCGCGTGTCGAAGCAGGGCGTTGACGAACCCGGCCGCCCAGGGAGACGCAATCTTTTTTGCCATGGCAACGGCGGTGTTGACCGCCGCGGAATCCGGAATCCGGTCTAAAAAAAACACCTGAAACACCCCGAGCCGAAGGATGTTCAACACCCGGGGCTGAATTTTTTTGATGGGAATGTCGGAATGCTGTTCGATGATCCGGTCCAGATGCCGGCGTCGTCGCAGCACGCCGTAAACCAGGGCGTTGATCAGACGCCGGTCGCGCATGGAGATGGACTGCCCGGGCCTGTCGAGATCACACGCGAGGATGTCATCCAGGTGGCGCTTGCCCTGATCAAGGGTGTTTAGCACGTAAAGGGCGGTTTCGCGGGGGTTTGGGGTCATACGCAATCCATGCGCCTTCGGCAGAAACGGTTTTTAGAATTTTTGCGGCCGACTCCGGCATATCAGGCCAGCCGGGCGCCGACCGGAATGGGGTTTCCCCTTAAAAAATCACTGATCTGGAGCCGTTTGCCGGATGCGCCCTGGACCTCCATAACCGATAGAACCCCTTTGCCGGTGGCCACCCTCAGTTCGTCTGAAAACCCCGCCACCACCTGTCCGGGGGGCGCATCCCCATACTCGGGTTTAACCGCGGCCTTAAATATTTTTATTCGCTTGTCCTCATAAAAGGTGTAGGCGCCGGGCCAGGGTATCATCCCTCGAATAAACGGCTCTATTTTTACAGCCGGTTGAGACCAATTGATATGACCATCCTTTTTTTTAAGCAGGGGGGCATAGGTGGCGTCTGCGTGCGCCTGGGGGATCGGTTTCAGGGTGCCGGTTTCCATCTGTTTTAAGGTTTTTTTAAGGAGCCCGGCGGACACCTCGGATAGCCGCTTCTTGAGGGTTTTACCGGTATCCTCTGCATGAATGGGAACCGGTTCGCGCATCAGGATGTCGCCGGTATCCAAGCCCTTGTCCATTCGCATGGCGGTGACCCCGGTCTGCGGATCGCCGTTGATGATCGCCCATTGAATCGGCGCAGGCCCCCGGTATCTGGGCAGAAGCGAAGCGTGCAGGTTGATCGCGCCGAGGCGCGGCATATTCAGGAGGCTTTCTGAAAGGATTCGGCCGAAGGCGACCACCACCAACAGATCCGGATGAATGCGCTGCATCGCCTCGTAAAAATGGTTTGTGTTGACGGCCTC
>CAZFWD010000026.1:0-11497 GCA_964522535.1 uncultured Desulfonema sp. | reverse complement strand
TTGAGCACTGCGCCACGGATGCGCTGCGGGATGAGGACATCGAGGGATTTATCGCAAAAAAAATGGCCATCGTTCCCACCTTAAAGGTGCTGCATGACTTTTTGGAGATCGAAGAGATACTCTCCTTTTTAAAAATCCGGGGAAAGGCGGACCTGCTCTCCGAGCCGCTGCGGCAGTCCATCAACGGGGTGGCCGTGCTTTTAAAGGAACCTTATCCGCCTGCGGATTATGCGAAACGGTTTTATTCCGACCGGGATTTCTTCAGGCGATCCTATCCCATCGCGTTAAAAAATGTTGAAAGGATCAGAAAGGCCGGCGGCAGGATCGGCGTGGGCACCGACACCTGCGGCACCGGGCTTAGCTTTTTCGGAAGCTACTGGAAGGAGCTTCGGGCGCTTGTGGAAGCGGGGTTTTCCCCGGCTGAGGCGCTCAAGGCGGCCACCGCGGTCAACGCCGAAATCATCGGCATGGCCGACAGGGTGGGCACGGTCGAACCCTGTAAATACGCGGATTTCGCCGTTGTTGACGGGAATCCGCTTGCCGACCTCTCCGCCCTTCAGGCGGTTTGCATGGTGGTCAAGGCAGGAGAGATCGTCATTGACTGGAATCGCCCCCCGGTCCGGTCTTAACGGGTGCAGGCGATTGCCGGGAAAGAATCCCGACCTACAATTGCAACGTGAATAAGTTCCTTGGAAGGTTAGGGTGATTTCATGAAACAGATCGACATGACTCCCTACCGGCCCTACAGGAGGATCGGAACCTCCTGCAAGTTGAGGGAAATAGGCCCTAAACAGATCATCTGGCCGCTGATCGAACACACGGATGCGGAAAATCCGAACTTCAGGCTGAGGGTGATCGCGCGAAAGGATGTGGAGGCGGTCGCCAATCTCTGGCGCGCCTCCTACCCCGAGGTGTATGGTTCCATCCATGAATGGATTTTGCATCCCGAGGCCTACGAGGGAAGGGTGGCGTTTTTCGAAGACTGGAAGGAACATTGCAAGACCCGGCCCCATGCGGTCCTGGTCGGAGAAGACCTTCAGGGCGGAAAGGTCGTGATGGCAAGCATTTATACCAAATGGGATGAAAACCTTCAGGTCGAAGCCAGCTTTATCGCCATCCATCCGGATTCCCGAAAGGGCAGGATCTCCACCAGCATCTGGTCGAACCTGGCTTCCTTTTACAAATGGCTTGAGGACTCCGGCGCCGAATACGTGACCCTTTTCTGCGAAACCTGGCACAACATCACCCAGTACATCTGGTTCAAACGGCTGGGATGGAAAATCGCGGGCATCTTTCCCGGCAACTTCACCCGATGGGCCGGCGGGCAACAGGAATACCGAAGCTGCACGGTTCATTTTTACCGGTTTTTAAACGAAGGCGCCGAGTATGCCACCCTGCCCGAGGAATGGGATTTGCTGCCCGAGGTCAAAGACCTCTGGGGCTATCTGGAAAAAATCAACGCCCAGTCCCGGGAGGAAGGGCTGTAGCGCTTTATCTATTGTTTTTTTGAAGCCGCGGCTGAAAGATTATTCCGCCCCGATAAGCGGCAGTTCCCTGTCGATTCTAAAGACGACCAGATGAAGGCTGCCTTTTTCAGCATCCTTTGCCGGGGAAAGATGCCGGCGTTTGAGCCTGGCCAGCAGTTCGGCATCTTCCTCTTCACGGATTTTGGTCAGATGCAGGCGTTTGCCCTTGTAGCCGGGGCTCTCTTCAATAAACAGGTATGCCGCATGCGGGTTGGATTGCAGGTTGGCGTAGGACAGGCGTTCCCGCATGATCATAGCGATGGTGCCGTCTTCCAGAAAATGGGGGCGGGCATAGACCGCGGCGTTGACCTTACCGTTTTTGTCTGCTGTTGAAAGAACGCCGGTGCCTTTAGTGTTTTCAAAATAGTCGGCAAGTTCCATAAGCTGACTCCTTAAATTCCGTTTTCGGCTGATCCAAACCGGTCCGTTTCCGGACCCATACCCTGATTTCTTATCATTTTTTTTTCGGCAGGTGAAGGGATTTTTCGGTTTTCCCTCCGGTTTTTATGCAGACCCATCCATTTGCGTCTTTGGCAATGCTTCGGCCGTCTGATTGAGGCGCTGCGTTGTTTTGAATATAACCTTTTACATTGCAGCCGGTTACTGATAAAAGGAAGGATATCCCGTCAACCCCGGTTTTTGAGAAATTTATGAATAAGATAGCGGGCCTAGTCGTCAACACACAGCGGATGGGTAAAATCCTGCGCCTGGTGCTGGCGTTGATTTATGTGGTGCTGATCAGCGTCGACGCCTGGCTGTGCCGGGATTTCAGCCCCGCCTATGTTCTGGACCGGATCATCCCGTATGGGCTGCCGCCGCTTTTTACCTTTATCAGCGCGGTGTTTTTGTCCATTTTCGTCCTGACCCTGGAACAGGTTCGAACCGAAACCCTCCTGTTTTCCATCATCTGCCTGGCTTTTGCCGGCCTGAACCTGGATATTTTATTGCTGGGCATCATCCCGGACCCGGAAACCGCCCTGCTTATTTCTCGCATCGATCATTTCATTCTAGTGCTTGTGCTGCTGGGGGCGAACCTTCATCTGATGTATCTGGTATGCGAAAAAAAGAACCACTGGTGGGTTGTTTATTCGGCTTACGGGATCGGCGCGGTGATGGCGCTGTTTACGCCGACGGACCTTTACTTTCAGGGGGTATATACCTATTTTTGGGGGTTTTTTGCCAAAAGGGCGGTTTTATACGACCTGATGAGCCTTTTCTGGATGGCCGGAACCCTCTACGGCATCACGATTCTGTTTCTTGCCTACCGCAGCGTCTCCAACCCCCACAAAAAAAACACCATCACCTTTATTCTTCTGGGTTTTGTCTGCGCGGCTGTCTTAAGCCTCGGCAACACCCCCGCCATTTACGGGTATGAGGTTTATCCCCTGGGGACCTTTTCATTTATTTCGCTGCTTCTGCTGGCCTATGGCCTGTTTACATCCAACCTAAGGATCGCCCTGCAGCATCTAAGGAGCGTGGTCTTTATGGCCGGGCAGTTGCTGATCATTACGCTCGCTGCGTTTTTGCCCGCGGTCTTGATCCCGAACGGTTCATATCCCCTTCAACTGGTGATGGGCATCATTCTGGTCGCTGTGTTGTATCATCCGGTATACCGTCTCTGGGATGCGCTTTTAAGCCTGTTTATGAAACGGTCGGCCGACCTGCTTCAAAAGGAGCTCTACGCCCTGACCTTCCGGCTCTCCGAGACCCGCCATGTCAAACAGATCCATAAAGAGATCTGCGGCTGGTTTTTCAGGCTGTTTAGAAACTTCCAGTGTGCCATGGTTTTTGCCGACACCGCGCACAATGCGTTTACGGGCTGGCGCACGGCAAACCCGGAGTCTTTTTCGGGGTTTTTCAACCGGCCGCCGGAGAGGCCTTTAAAAGACCATTTGATTCATATTCCTGCAGGGCATCCGATCCTAAAAAAAATCGCCGTAACCCGGCACAGGCTGGTTCATCATTTCCTGGTTGAGAGCTGGATGGATGAGCGGCGCATGGCCGAGGACTCGAAAGACATACTGCAGCAGGCCGGGATTATTGTGCCGGTTTTTTCAGAATCTCGGCTGATCTGCCTTTTGATGGTCGGCGATAAACGCAATGACCGGTCGTATACCGCGGCGGAAAAAGCGGTGTTTAAGAATATCGGCGCGATACTGGCGCCGGTGATTGAGAACGCCAACCTGCTGGAAGGGCTGGAACAGGAGATTCAGGTTCGTACTCAGGATTTGCATGAGGCTTTGAAAAAGCTGGAACAAAGAAACCGCAAGGTTTTGGAAAACAATGCCATCATTAAAAAACAAAACCATATTTTTCTGTCGCTTTTTGAAACCGGCAAACGGCTTTACGAGATTGAAGACCTGCATGAGCTGTTCGCCGATACCTTAAATCATCTGCGCCTTCTGTTCCCGCATCTTGGATTCGGGATCATTCATGAAGGGGAACGGCCCGAGGTGATTGAAAGCGGCGCGTTCATCGGGATTTCTGAAAGGGAGCAGACCGTGATCATCGAAAACCGTCAGCGCCTGACCAGCCGAAATATTAACCAGCTGCTGAACGAAATACGGCCGGCGCAAGACGCGGGGGTGGAAATCCAGGCACCCCACTGGACGGTTCAGCCGATGCAGGTCCGCTTCAACCGCGTGATCGGGAAAATCATCATCAAGGGCCCCCGGCTGGATCAGATGACCAGCAAGGTGATTTCCATATTTTTAGCGCAGGTATCCGCAGCGGCGCACAACAAAATTTTGATGCGGAAACTGGAAACAACGGCCAATACCGACGGCATGACCGGGGTCGCCAACCGGTCGTTTTTTGACCGGGAGATGGAAAAGGCCGTCCGCAACACGACGCTGTTTCCCGGTTTCTGTTTCTCGGTCATCGTCATCGACATCAACGGGCTCAAACGGGTCAATGACAGTTATGGTCATGACATGGGCGATGAGATGATCAAACGCGTCGCCGCCATGCTGAAATCCGTCTGCCGGGGGTCGGATACATTGGCCCGAACAGGCGGCGATGAGTTTATCATCCTGCTGCCCGGTATCGACAGCAGAAAGGTCAGGCCGGCGGCGGAAAGGATTCGGCACAAGGCAGAAGATCTCTTTCTGATTTGCGGACAGGCGGGTCGGGAAAAAGCGACCATTCCGATTCGGTTTTCCATCGGGTATGCGGGTTCTGATGAATCGGCTCCTGAAAAAGTCCAGAAACTGGCGGATCAGCGCATGTATAACGACAAGGAGCATTTTTATTGGAATACCATTGAGAGCCTATACCCTTGGCATGGTTAACCTCTATGGTGTATGGAAAAAGGACCTGAGATGTTCTATAAAAAAGAGACCGGCGGGTATCACCGCCCTCTGGACGGTGTTTTTCAAAAGACCCTGGTTTTCGGTGAAAAGACCCTGATGACGGAATTTTTACTTGAATCCGGAAGCCTGTTGCCGATGCACCGGCATCCCCATGAACAGACCGGGTATCTGGTAAAGGGCCGGCTGAGAATGCAAATCGGCGAAGAGGCGTTTATCGCCGAACCGGGGGATTCATGGTGTATCGGTTCCAACCTGGATCATGGCGCAGAGGCCCTGGAGGATTCCATTGCGGTCGAGGTTTTTTCGCCGGTCCGAAAGGAGTACCTGCCCTAGCGAACCAAGCGGGGTTCTGGTTATGCCGGTTGTCTTCATGCCGGGCCGGTCCCATTAGCCTGTGGGAGGAATGGCTCCGGGCCTTTTATTTTTGAATCATCACTTTGATTTTTTAAGGATCCATCATCACTTTACAAAGGAGAAAAAAAGATGAAAAGAATGAGTTTGTTTGCGGCCTTTTTTGCGTTCATTTGTCTGCCGGCGACTGTTGCGTTCAGCCATTGTGAAATCCCCTGCGGTATTTACGATGATGAAATGCGTATTCAAATGATCCGGGAGCACATCACCACCATCGAAAAATCCATGAAAATGATTCAGGAACTGGAAAAAGAAAAGGATCACCACGCCAACCAGCTCATTCGATGGATCATGAACAAGGAGGAGCATGCGAATCACCTTCAGGAAATCGTCTCCCAGTATTTTATGACGCAACGCATTCTACCGGAGGCCAAGAAATATTCTAAAAAGATCGAGACCCTCCATCACATGCTCATCACCGCCATGAAATGCAAGCAGACCACGGATTTAAGCCACGTCGAAAAGCTTAGAACCCTGGTGGCGGATTTTGAAAAGCTTTATTTTGATAAAAAGTGAGGCGAATTTTAAAAGCAGAATCTGTCCGCCTGGTGTGATGGCGTATTGGTTTTAGCTGTTAAAGGGTTTTTTTTCCATGGCCCGCCGCTCCGCGCAAAGCTCTCGAATCAGCGCCGACAGGTTCCATGCTTCGGAAACCGGGGTGAGGGTGGCCCACAGCGGCCGGGGCAGCCCGCGTTCGCGGTAGCCGGCAAGAATTTCAAGCAGCTCTTTTTCGGTAAGTCCGGACAACACAACCGTTCGGTCCGAACCTGAATTCATGCCGCAGCCGGACTGGTCCGGCCTTGAGATCAGCTCCTTGATAACGACCGGCCCGTCCGCATCGGTGGCAAAAACCACCGGCGGATCTCCGGAGAGAATGGATTTAAAAAATTTTGCGATCTTTTCGTGTTCTTCCGAAGCAAACCCGCAGATGAGGACCGCCCTGGGCCCATACATGGGTTTGCCGGACCCCTTGATTTTTTTAAACCTTCCTTTTTGCATGATTTTCTCCGAATGGCCATTCCATGATTGTGCGATGCAGGTTTTTCTAATATCATACCGTTTCTTTTTTTGAAACCCCTTCATGCGACTGGGAGGATGGATTAATGGACCGAGGGCGATTGGAACGGCAGATCGATTTTATCATGCAAATCGATCGGCTCAAAACAGTCTTTCGAAGAACCTATCTTACCGATACCAGCCGGTTTGAGAACTCGGCCGAGCATTCCTGGCACATCGCGGTGATGGCCATGATTTTGGCCGAGTATGCAAATGATGAAAAGCCGGATCTGTTGAAAGTGATTCAAATGCTGTTGATTCACGACCTGGTGGAAATCGACACCGGCGACACCTATATCTACGACAAAAACGCCGGGGCGGATAAGCAGAAGCGGGAACAGGCGGCCGCAAAACGGCTATTTTCTCTTCTGCCGGCGGATCAGGCATCTGCTTTTACCGAACTCTGGCATGAATTTGAAGCCGGACAAACCCAGGAGGCGAAGTTCGCAAAGGCGCTGGACCGTCTGCAGCCGCTGCTTCACAATCTTTATACCCATGGAAAATCCTGGAAAGAGCATGGGGTACGAAAGGACCAGGTCGTGGATATCAACTGCGGTATCGCGGACGGCGCCCTTTCGCTCTGGGACTTCGCCGCCGAACAGGTAAAAAAGGCGGTTCATCAAGGCGATCTGCCGGAATAAACCGCTGTATGATCTGTTCTTGTTGATGATCCAGATTTGTTTTCCCGCCGTCTGTTTTGCGCCCGGTGTTGCTCCGTTTCAGCGGTTTTTAAAAATAGGGTTTAAAACAATATTGACAGGGGGAATATATATCGTTATATTACGATATAAGAATAAGGAGGCAACATGAAAACATTTTTGAAGGTCATGAAGGCGCTGTCTGATCCCAGCCGGGTCAAGATCATGAAGATGCTTCAGCAAAAGGTGATGTGCGTGTGTGAGATTCAGGCCGCGCTTTCGGTGGCCCAGTCCACCGCCAGCAAGCATTTGCAGATTCTGGAGGACGCCGGTCTGATCGCATCCAAAAAAGACGGCCTCTGGGTCAATTACCAGGTGGCGGACGGCAGTGAAAACCCCTATGCCGCGACCCTGATCGGCGGTTTGAAGCACTGGTTGGATGGAGATCAGGAGATCAAAAAGCTTGCAGAACGCCTTCCGCGAATCCGCCGGGAATCCATCTGCAGCAGGTAATTTTTTTTAGGGTAAATATATCGTTATATTCAGATATTTCATTTTAACAAAGCCATCAATAAATATAGAAGAAAAAATGAAACAATGAAGGAAAAAACAAAGCTTTTCTGGCTGATCGCATTGTATCTCGGCGTGTATTTTGTCCCCTGGGCCGACCCGAAAATCCGCCAGGCCGGGTTTGAGGCGTTCATGATGCTTCAGGAATACGCCCGGGAGCACGTGCTCACCTGCCTGATCCCGGCGTTTTTCATTGCCGGCGCCATCGCGGTGTTTGTATCCCAGGCATCGGTGCTCAAATATTTCGGCGCCCAGGCAAGCAAGATTCTGGCCTATTCAGTGGCGTCCGTGTCCGGTACGGTTCTCGCTGTCTGTTCCTGCACAGTTCTGCCCCTGTTTGCCGGAATTTATACCCGGGGAGCCGGCATTGGCCCGGCCACGGCGTTTCTGTATTCCGGGCCGGCCATCAACGTGCTGGCGATTGTATTGACCGCGCGGGTTCTGGGGTGGCAGCTCGGATTGGCCCGGGCTATCGGCGCTGTCTTCTTTGCGGTTATCGTCGGCCTGTTGATGGCGTTTATCTTTCGAAAAGACGATGCCGCTCGCGCCGCAGGCAACCTTTACCTGCCGGATGAAGCTGAAACAGGGCGGTCTTTAATCCAGGACACCTTGTATCTGCTGATCATGGTGCTGATCCTCGTGTTTGCATCATTTGTCAAGCCGGAACCGGGGGATGCAGGCGTATGGAAACTCCTTTTTTCTGTTAAATGGTATGTCACCATCGGCCTGCTCATGGTTTTAGCCGGGATGCTCAGATCCTGGTTTAAAAAAGAGGAGCTCACCTCCTGGATGGACGCTACATGGGGGTTCATGAAACAGATATTCCCCCTGCTGGCCATCGGTGTGATCGCCGCCGGGTTTCTTCTCGGAAGGCCCGGCCATCAAGCCCTGATCCCTGAGAAATACATCGCCATGCTGGTGGGCGGAAATTCCCTGTGGGCCAATCTGTTTGCATCTCTTGCCGGCGCGCTGATGTATTTCGCCACATTGACCGAAGTGCCCATCCTTCAGGGACTGATCGGATCAGGCATGGGAAAGGGGCCTGCCCTGGCGTTGCTGCTCGCCGGACCCGCCCTCTCCCTGCCCAATATGATCGTCATCGGAGGGGTTCTGGGCCTTAAAAAAACCGCTGTTTTTCTTGTCATCATCGTCATCCTGTCAACCCTTGCCGGCATCGGATACGGCATGTTTGCCGGATAAAGGAAAAATAGTATGCCTTACAAAAATAAAAAAAATCATGAAAGGAAGATCAAATGGATATTAAAATACTGGGGCCGGGGTGCCCGAAATGCAAGCAAGCCGAAAGCGTTGTCATGGATGCGCTGGCAGAGGCCGGCGTGGCTGCTCATGTGGAAAAAGTGACGGATGTCATGAAAATTGCCGGTTACGGCGTGTTCGGTACGCCCGCGGTCATCATTGACGGCGAGGTGAAATCCGTGGGCAAGGTTCCCGCAAAGGCCGAGGTCATGAAATGGGTTAAAAAATAGACAAGGAGACTGTAATGAGCGAAACATGCGGCGTGGAACTGATTCCGAAGGGGTTCTGGTAAAATCAGGAGAAAGCGAATGGATAATCAAATTTTAAAAAAAGCCTTTGAATTTCATGGCCATATCTGCTGGGCCAGCGCCGTGGGGGTTCGAGCCGGGATGGCCGCTTTAAAGCAACTGGCGGTGGGTCGCGCCAGATCCTCGGGCGATCTGCATTGTATCTTAGAGATCGGGGAAAACCATGGCGCCCAGTGTTTTGCCGACGGGGTGCAGTATGCCACGGGATGCACCCTGGGCAAGGGGAATATCGAAAAATCCGGCTGGGGCAAGCTGGCCCTGACATTAATCGATAAAAAAAAACAAAAGGCCGTCCGTGTTTCCTACAAGCCGGGTCGTCATCGAGCGATTTCCGAATCGGCCTTTATGCGCAAGCGCGGCCAGGGCATTCCGCCCCATGAAATCCCCGAAGCCGAGGCCTGGGAAATGGTGGATTTGATTTGGGGCGCGCCCGAAGCGGAGGTGCTGACCATCGACCCTGTCACGGATTACCCGTGGGAGGACGATTTTGGTGAAATCATGGGACTGGCTCCCTGCGATGGCTGCGGGGAACTGGTGTCCAAGGTTTACCTGCGCCTGGTGGGCGACAGCCACATGTGCATCCCCTGTTCGGGGTACGAACGATAAAAATTATTTAACCTGGAGTCTGTAATGATTATTCCGGTCATCGCCGGCGCCATCACATTTGTTTTCACCACGCTGCTGACCATCGCCGGCGTAGGCGCGGCCTTTATTCTGATTCCGGTATTTATCGCGCTGGGCATCGACCTTCATGTGGCCATGGCTACGGCGCTGCTGCTCAACGCCATTGCCATGGCCTTTGCCTCTTACCGCTTTATCAAAAACAGGCTTGTTCTATGGAAAGTGGCCATTCCCATTCTGATCGTGGCCGCCGGGCTGTCGCCGGTCGGGGCCTATGTGAGCGTCGGACTGAACCGCGAGCTGCTGCTCTGGATGTTCGTTTGCTTTCTGGTTTTTGCTGCCGCCATGATGCTTTTTTACAGGCCGGTGCAGAAGGATGCCCTGCGCACCCGGGGGCAGGAGTTGGTTTTGGGCATGTCGGTGGGCGCTTTTGCCGGATTTTTAGGCGGCCTTCTGGGGGTGGGCGGCGGCAACTTCATCGTCCCGGTGCTGGTGTGGCTGGGGTATAACCCCAAAAAGGCTTCAGCCACCACCTCGTTTATCGTGATTTTTTCTTCCCTTTCAGGTTTTCTGGGGCATGCGACCCTTGGCGGCATGCAGGCGTCCCTGCTGGGGTTTACGGCGGCCGGTTCCGCGCTTGGCGCCATTCTGGGTGCGTGGCTGATGACGGAAAAATTGAAAGGGGGCCAGGTCAAACTGATTATCGGCATTGTGCTGCTGGGCATTGCGGCGAAAATGGCCTGGGGCCTGCTGACATGAGTGTCTTTGAATAGAATTTATGGAGTGAATTATGAGAACGAACCATCAGAATACAAACGACCGCAAAATGACCAGCATATTTGAACGGTTTCTGACCGTATGGGTTTTGCTGTGCATTGCGGGAGGCATCATTCTCGGAAAAGTCGCGCCGGGTGTTGCGCAATACTTAGACGGCATGACGATTTATGTAAAAGGCGCACCGGTGGTGTCCATCCCCATTGCCGTGTGTCTGTTTTTCATGATGTACCCCATCATGGTGAAGATCGATTTCACCGAAGTGGTCAAGGCCGGGAAAAGCGGAAAACCCGTGTTTCTGACCCTGTTTATCAACTGGTGCATCAAACCGTTTACCATGTACGGCATTGCCATTTTGTTTTTGGGAATTCTTTTTAAAGGGTTTATCGGAACCGAGGCCATGGATCTGGTGAAAATGCCCTTTGGCCTGGATTTGCCAGCAGGAGCTACCCATGGGGCCGGAACCGTGGTGCTGGCCGACGGCATTAAAATGCTGGAAATTCCCCTCTGGCGAAGCTATCTGGCCGGGTGCATTCTGCTGGGCATCGCGCCCTGCACGGCCATGGTCCTGGTCTGGGGGTACCTGTCCCGGGGAAATGACGGCCTGACCCTCGTGATGGTGGCCATCAATTCCTTGACCATGCTGGTTTTATATGGTGTCCTGGGAGGCTTTCTGCTGGGCGTGGGCCGTCTTCCGGTGCCCTGGCAGGCGCTGTTGCTCTCTATTCTGATTTATGTGGCCCTGCCGCTGGTGGCGGGATTTTTATCCCGAAAATGGATTATCAGCGCCAAAGGGGCGGACTGGTTTAAGGAAAAATTTCTGCATATCCTGACACCGGTAACGATCATTGCGCTGTTGATTACCCTGGTCTTGCTGTTTTCCTTCAAGGGCGAGGTGATTCTGGCAAATCCCTTGACCATCCTCTGGATCGCCGTGCCGCTGTTTGGTGCTAAGTTTTGATTTTTCCGCTAACTTTGATAACATAATTTTTTCACTTTATTTGTCGAAACCAGTCTGGGAAAGT
>CAZFWD010000025.1:0-6469 GCA_964522535.1 uncultured Desulfonema sp. | reverse complement strand
CCATCGATACCTCCGGCGATGTCTTCGGCCTTTACATGCCCGGCGACGGCGCGCGGCGTCCGGTCATGGAACCCGCAAGGGCCGGCCGGTATTATTACTATTCCGTCAGAGAGGGCTATCATTCAAAGGATATCGCCCCATAGAGGAGAAACGATGGTCAACAGGGCATTCGGCTTCATCGGCTTTATGGTGCTTTTCATCGGTCTTGCGCTGATTGCTTTCCCGGCGCCGGCGCCGGCCGAGGAGAAGGCCGCGCCGCCGGTGAGCATCGCCGGCGATATGTCGGGTTCCATGAAACAGGGGGCGGTAAAGGTGGGACAGGAACTGACCACCCAGGCGAAAACCCTTTTTGAACATACCCCGCTGGGCTGGAACATAAACACCCTTGAGTATGCGTACCTGCAGGCGATTTCCCTGCCCGGAAAAATTCCCGAGCTCATCGCCGGCATCCTTGAACAGAGCCGTGTCCTGGGTTTTGTCGGGTCGATCATCCTGCTGATTTTTTTAACAGCGGTGATCTACAGCCTGATCGGCCGAAAGCGCGCCCTGCTGAAGGCGGAAGAAATCGCCAGGCCGGTGTTCGAAAAGCTGCCCAAGGAGTTTTACCCCTACCTTCAACTGCTGCTCCGCTCGGTCACGGCCGCCCTGATTCCCCTGGTCCTGCTGGGGGTCTTTTCGCTGGTCAGAGGCCTGATCGCGTATCATGCCCCCTGGTTTCTGCTGGTGGGAAACCTGCTTTTGCTCTGGTCCGTCGGCGCTCTGCTGATGAGCCTGCTGCGCGGCGTGTTTGATCAGAACATCCTCAAGGTCGGCGCGGATGAAGGCAAATTGATCGTCCGGGGGTTGAGCCTGGTCATCATGTACATCCTGATCGGGATCGCCGTGCTGTGGGGCGCCGAGGCGTTCGGCCTGCGGCCGGACTTTCTGGCGCTGCTGAGGTTTGTGATCTCCGTATCCATCGTGGTGGTCCTATTTTTATTTTTCCTAAGAAAAAAAGCGGTGCTCTCCCTTCTGCCGCAGTTTCCCTACAGCAGCTACCAGAAATTTCTTGCCGGCATTAAACGGTACTACTACCCGGTGATCTTCCTGACCTTTCTCACAGGACTTCTCTGGTGCATCGGCTACAGGCGGTTCTGCACGGTAATATGGACTAAAACCTGGGCCATCGCCGGGGTGTATGTCGGTTTCACATTGATCTACTACGTTCTGATAAAAAGGCTTAAAAACTGGTCCGAAGCCCTTGATGCCGGCGACGAAGAAGCCCGTGTTTTTATCCATTCCTTAAACAGCCTGATCTTATATGTGACGATTATCGTTACGATGCTGATCATGACCAATCTGCTGGGACTGCTTGATCCGATTCAGCGGGTCATGTCGTTTCCGCTTTTGACCATCGGGGCCTCATCGCTTTCACTCTGGATAATGGTAAAGGCGGTGCTGATTATCATCGTGTTTTTTTATGTGGCCCAGCTGGTGGCCGCCTACCTGGATTATAAAATATATCCATCGATCAAGGTGGACCCGGGCCCTGCCTATGCCATTGATACATTTCTAAAATACTTCCTTCTGATTATCGGCGTGGTGACCGCCCTTCAGATCGTGGGGTTTGATCTGCGGGCCCTGTTGGTCTTTGCCGGGGCCATCGGCATCGGGGTCGGCCTGGCCATGCAGAACCTGGCCGCCAATCTGATCAGCGGGTTTGCCATTATCTTCGGCGGAAAAATCCGCAAGGGGGACTGGCTGGAGGTGGGCGGAACACTGGGTTTTGTCACAGATATTTATCTGCGGGCCACAAGGGTCAGAACAAGGGATAACATCGAACACATCATACCCAACACCCAGCTCATGTCAAACACCATCATCAATTATTCCCTCTCTTCCCCCATGATCCGGATCGATGTGCCCTTCGGGGTATCCTACTCCGCCGATCCCAACGAGGTCTCCCGGATCGCCCTGGAAACCGCGGCAAAGGAGCCGATGGCCTCGGGCTATAAAAAGCCGGAAATCCGTTTTGTCGGCTACGGCGAAAGCAGCATCGATTTCGAGCTGCTGGTATGGATCGATGTGCGAAAAACCGCCCGGCGGCTGATCAAAAGCCGGCTGTATTTTGCGATGTTTGATGCGTTAAAGCAGGCCGGAATCGAGATTCCCTTCCCCCAGCGGGATATTCATATCCGGTCGAGCGTTCAGGCGTCCGCGCCCATGGAAGCGGTTGCGAAGGACCCGCATGCTTGAACGGAGAGCGGAACCTGCTTGCATGCCCCGCCGTATGGTGAAAAAAATTTATCGATTTAACCACAAATCAAAAATAATAATCATTCGAAAAAAAGGAGATAAAAATGAGATCCATGCTTGAGCAAATACGTGTCATTGATTTTACCACCACCGTTGCCGGCCCTGGATGCACCTTCTTCCTTTGCGATTTAGGGGCGGAAGTCATCAAGGTTGAAAAACCGGGATCAGGCGATGAAGCACGCCTGTTCCCGCCGTACAAAGGAAATCAGTCCGCCTCGTTTACGGCTCTGAACCGAGGGAAAAAAGGAATCACCCTTGACCTGAAAAAGCCGGAAGGTGTGCGCCTCTTTAAAGAGCTGATCGCCAAATCCGATGTGCTGGTTGAAAACTTCCGCCCGGGCGTTTTAAAAAGACTCGGCCTGAACTATGAGACATTAAAAGAGATCAATCCGAAACTTGTGATGTGCTCCATCTCAGGTTATGGTCAATACGGCCCCCTGTCTTCTCAGCCTGCCTACGATGCCGTCATTCAGGCCATGAGCGGACTGATGAGCACCACCGGTTACCCGGAAAGCCCTCCGCTTCGCGCCGGGACACTGATTGTTGACATTTGCAGCGCCATGTATGCGGCCTTTGGCATCTGCGCCGCGCTTTTTGCCCGGGAGCGGACAGGAGAAGGAGAATATCTGGATGTATCCATGTTTGATGTGGCGATTCAACTTCTGGAAGCCAAATTCGTTGATTATACGGTTACCGGAAAGGTCGCCCAACGAACCGGAAACCGCTATCCGTATGTTACGCCTTTTGATACCTTCACAACGGCGGACGGTTATATTCTGATCATCTGCGCCGGGGACCACACCTTCAAAGGGCTCTGCAATGCCATGGGACAGCCGGAGCTTGCAGATGACGACCGTTTTGCCAATTTTTTTGCCAGAAATGACAACGAACCCGCATTGAAAAAAATTATCGAAGAATGGACAAGACAGCATGCAACCCAGACAATCATGGAAAAATTAAACGCCGGCGGTGTTCCCGCATCACCCGTCAATGACGTCAAACAGCTTATCGAGCATCCCCACACAAAAGCCAGGGGCATGATTGTGGACATTGATCAGCCGGGCGCGGGCATCATTCAAATTTTCGGACCAGCTCTCAAAGCCATAAACAGCCTGATCGCGGTCCGTGGCCCGGCCCCCGCCCTGGGCGCGGATAACCGGCTGATATTAGAATCTGTTTTGGGCAAATCCCCGCAGGAAACAGATGCCATTCTTAAATCCGGAGTGATGGGGTGATGACCTGAACGCTAAACGCCGTAGGGGAGCTTGGGGGGATTGAGGGGGATTGAGGGACGTATATCTGATTATAAGTTTTTCAAGCTTAAATCCTTTTTCAATGACTGCTTTTTCCCTTCTTTGGATTGAAGCACAAGTGTACATATGTGGACTGGATAGCCCCAAACTTAGTGGCCAGATGTACTTGGGGCTTAACCTCACCTCTCTTGATGCCCACCAGCAAATATGGTGCAACGCACCCGGAAGATTTATTCTTGACTAATGCAGCATAAGGCATCTTTATCATACGAAATACAATCCATCAACTAATAATATAATATACGTCCCCGAAGCCCCCCGAAGCCCCCAAATCTACTTTCTCAATTTACGTTTAACGGCGAACTGTGCGGCGCGGCCCTTTGCGTCCACCCAAGTGACAGGTTATGGATGAAGGGCTGCGTATTCATCTAAAAATCGACGAATCATCTTCTGATACTGAGTATTATACTTTTTTGCTTCGTTTTTAAAAAATTCCACGCTTGCCTTGCTGAGAGCAATAGTGATTTTAACTGTTTCATCCTTTAAAACCAGTTCTTCCGGTGAAGGAAGGAAGTCTGAAATAATCTTGACTTTTCCAATTGGTTCATCCGTGTATCTTATTTTCTTTTTCATATATTTTCTTGCCTTTCCGCCAATATCCGGCGCCAATAATTCTGATTCTGTTATTTCGGTAAGTGAATCTTACGGTCATAATTCCGTCGGAGACTCTGCCAAGGCAATAAAATCGCTTCTCTTTATCCTTGTGCTCGATACCGCCCAGGACCAAGTGCACAAAAAACCAGCCCGTGTCTTCCGATTCAAGAAAAAAAAGTGCCCTGGCTTTTTGTGTCAGACTGAATCCTGTTGTTGGGGCATTGCGCTATTTGCATGAACTGTTTCAGCGTGCAATTTCAACCCAAGAGCGCCGATAACTTTAAGTATTGTATCAAAGCCAGGTGTTCGTTCTCCTGAGAGAGCTTTATAAAGGCTTTCGCGGGATAGGCCGGCTTCACGCGCTACTTGTGACATGCCCTTAGCCCGTGCAATATCCCCAAGGGCTTTAGCAATAAATGCGGCGTCGCCGTTGGCCTCCTCAAGGCAGGCTTCAAGGTAAGCAGCCATTTCCTCAGGATTGCGAAGGTGTTCAGCGACATCGTATCTCGAAGTTTTGGTTTTTGCCATGATATGCTCCTACAAACTACGTGATAGACGTAAGGCGGTTTTGATGTCCTTGGACTGGGTATTTTTGTCTCCGCCAGCCAACAAGACCACCACCTTTTGTCCTATTTTTTTAAAGTAGACCCGATAGCCCGGGCCGCAATCAATCCGCATCTCCGATACGCCCTCACCAACGGGCTTAACGTCTCCTGGGTTTCCCGCCGCTAACCGTTCAATCCGGACAAAGATTCGAGCACGCGCACGGATGTCTTGCAACTCGTCAATCCATTTGGCAAAAGTCTCGGTTTTGCGAATTTCAATCATGGCGATATTGTAGCCATTAGGCTACATTTGTCAAGATATTTTACGGCTTATAGATGCGGCCATTAAGATAGACCAGCCAGTTACCCGACTGCCCTCTCACAGATCCCTGCGTGCGGTTTTCCCGCACAAGGCTCCTCAGTATTGCTCGCTTCGTACAAGCGCGAAGGTTATTCCCAATATCCGATTATCCTGGGCCGGGGTACCTTAAAATGCACGCGCATTTCGCTGAATCCCGTCCAGTTGCCGCTTTTCTTCTGTGTTCGCCAGCACAACGGAAATGACACCGCCCTGAGAGTGCCTGTCACCGACTAGAAAGGAAAAACAAGGGCCTCCCAGGTTCCTGACGCTTCTCTCACTGCATGCCACGCTCTCGGACCCCGGCAGCCCCTCCGGGATCTCACCAAAACGATCCCGTTGTACTGGCTTCCGGCACGTTAAAACCGTCGCCGACTGCTCTGTTGCGCTTACGAGGCTGAATCGCTTCAGGGAGGTACGTCTCCCCTGCGGCCTACAGTGTTCCCTGTGTACGCTTCCCGGCTTTTGTTCATTCCGGTGTCCGGACCCCCGCGAGCCGCGCAATACTCGGTAAGGGCTGCTGGTTAGGCTTTGCCCCATGGGGACTTCCCACCCACGTACGAGGATGGGGCCGCCAAGCTGCGCCTGGCGCACGAACGGTCACCGTGAATTGCTGACAAATTGGGATTCGCAATTAGAAACGTATAGAATGCTTGATGGCGCAATGGGCTTGAATAACAGGAGACAATCACACTTAAAATCAAAAAGTCAGGTTCTTTAGGCAGGTATTTGCGATTCTATGGTGACGTGAAGCGTTTTTTACAGAGCCTGCCCATAACGTTTTCAACAGTATGAGCAGGCTCGGGTTTATTTTAAGTTTTTGGTTAATTCATCAGGTTGTTCACCTTTTCCCGCAGTTCCGCATCTCCTTGCATGGCCATGATGACCTTATTATAATCTTCAACGCTCAAGCCACTTTTCTCGATGACCTGAAGCACGCGATGACTATAGGCTTCCTGCAGTGCCTGGGCCTCGGCATTATCCTCTACCTGACTTAATTCCTCGGAATACTCGGACCGGATTTCATCGACCTTGGCTTGGGCCTTGGCAAATTTTTCCAGATCCTTATCATTGAAATCGGCTGGCGGCGGCTGTTGCTGCTGCTGCTGATACGGTTCCCCGCCATAATCCTGGGCCATAGCCGGAACAACCATAAGGCATGCCATGGCCGCAACCAGTGCAAGCGATTTCCAATTTGTCATTTTTCTGAGTACGGTTTTTGCATTCATTCTTTGGACCTCCTTTTGAAATAATCGTTTTGATGATAATATATCTGATTACCATCGTTGCTTTTTAGTTTTGCATGTGCCGTGCCAGAATGATTTAGACGGCTAAATAAATTTATAAATTATTAATTTTATTAT
>CAZFWD010000024.1:0-18211 GCA_964522535.1 uncultured Desulfonema sp. | reverse complement strand
GCTGGTCAGCTGGATTCAGCTCAAAAATCATCGAGCCTATCTGTCGCATCGAAAACGGAGGTTAAGGATATTAAGCGAAACATAAATATCGTTGTAGGGATAAATCCCCTGAGGACGCGATCCATGTATAGAATGCCGCCTGGGGCTCTTCGAGAAGGGTCAGGCGTAAAAGGCCCACCCGTTCCGCGGCCTTTACCGTCAGGTCCCTTGCCACGGCATCAAACGAGGCCGGCACGGTTAAAAAAATCTCCTGATTTTCCATGCAAAGCCGGTCATCCCCCTTGGCCATCGCGTGGTTCCAGGCGTCCCGGACATATTCTAAAAAAACAGCCGAGGCCTCCACCGGCGACAGATGAAGGATATCGGGGGGACTGTCCCAGGGCAGGACCGGCTTGTTTCGGTCGATCAGGGTGTTGCACAGCCATGACTTAGCGGATGCGATCAGTCGCTGGGGAACCTCGGCCCCCCGCTCCCGGCCGAATTCCCCGACAACCAGTCGGTTCTTCGAATTCCAGGGTAAGGCCAGAGCATGGTTCGCTATCTCATGTTCTGCGGGAATATAGATGACCGACGGCAAAACCGGGCGGCGCTTTAAGGCACCGGCATCAACAAATCGAGGCATGTCAAACACAACAATCCTTCTGAGGGTCTGCTCCGCTCCGCCGATCTCCGTATACGCCACCACGCTGTTGGTGGTTCCCAAATCAATCCCGATAATGTAAACCGAATCCGACACTCGGTCCGACTCCTTTAAAATCCGCTATAAAATCTCAACCTCTGCGGGGGCGATGATCATCGAATCCTTCCCCGGGGTCAGGGTGGGGAGTTCGACCCGAACCGCCCGCCACCCCCTGTGGCGCAGCACCCCGTTAAAAGGCGGCTCCCCGGTGACATTCCCGGTCAGGCGTATCTCGCTCGAATCAAAACCCTCAGGCACCACCAGGGGTTCCCCCTCCTTTTTATCAATCACCGCGGCGGGCTTGATACATTTATAAAGGGCCTTTCGGCAACCTTCATGAATGCTTCGAACAGCGGCGCCGATCTGCGCATCCTCGTATGAATCCAGCTCCTCGGCAAAAAAATCAACCAGCCGCCCTTCCCGCTGCAGCACGGAAAGCAGGTGCAGATAAAAACGGTGGTTCGCCTCGACAGAGGCCTGTTTATCCGAAGGAAGCGCGCCGGCTTCCGCAGCCGCCTTTGTCCCGCTCTTCAAACCGGACGTTTTTCCTTTTACCGCCCTGCCCCCGGTTTCCGCGAGAACCCCGGCCTGCTTCATCAGTCGAAAAAAAGAGGCCCTGAGGAGTAACCAGAGGACGACCGCAGATATGAGGCATATCCCTGAGACCAGGGGGATGAAATAATCCTGCAAGCAACCCGCAAACCAAAAAAATCGATCAAAACCTGCTTGATGATCCGGAAGCTGGGCTGCTGCCGCCCTTAACACCCCAGGCGGCACTGCGGAAAACAGATAGGTTCGGCCGAGAACACCGAGAAAGACAAAAGCTCCGACGAGAAAAAGCATCACAACGAAAACCCAAAAAAAACAGCGCCGGGAATACAATCCTTTAATATCCATCACAAATCTCCTGGTTTACCGACAAGTACTTAATATCCCAGCAAAAATAATCCAGCCGGGATTGCCTGGCAGCCATGCGGTTGAGCGATATTAACTAAATGGATTCCCCTTTGCTGTCAAGACCCTTTTACCCTCTGATTGGCCCTCTGATTTTAAGCACCGGCGGATCCGAAGGAGATAAACACGAAGGAGATTATCCTTGCCTTATAAAAAATTTTTGTGATAGAGTTCTATTTTAAAATAACAAAAGACAGTAGATGGAAATGACGATCAGAAGAGACAAGTTTGATTTTGAAATCGGCTACCTGATAAAAAGCCCGTGCCGGGACTGTCCGAACCGAAAGCGTCTTCCCCAATGCGCGGACCAGTGCAGTCTGCTTGATAAAATCCGGATTATCCTTGCCCAGGGGATATCCTGCACCGGTCGATACCCGTTTATTGATTTCTGATCATCGGACCTTTCGAAGCCATTAAAAAACAAAGGAAGAAGGCGAGCCGGAGGCGGAGCCCCTTTCGAAAAAAAAACCCGCGCAGGGTATGCGCGGGTTTTTTTCGGTGTTTAAAATTCTCCGAAAAATTTTTATTCCGGAATCATTCTTCCGATACCGACGGAGCAACCGACGGCACCAAACCCTTCAAATCACCGACGGTGATCTGATCAATGTTGTCTGATAAAATCTTGGGGCCGATGCCCTTGACGTTTAACAGATCGTTTACGCTCTCAAATGCACCATTTTCCGTACGGTAATCAATAATCTTCTGGGCAATGGCCTCTCCGACCCCTTTGAGCTGGGTCAGTTCATCAAGAGAGGCGGTATTGATGTTGATTGTACCTCCCTCTTCAGCCCAGACACCCATTGAAAGTCCGAAAACCAGACCGACAACCACCAAAGCAAATCCCAACCTTCTCGTGATCTTTTTCATTTCTTGCTCCTTTCCTGTCGCAATAAAAAAGATGCCACAAAGAAAACCTGCGCGGTACCGCATAGAAACATTAAACACTTAAAAAATCATACGCCAACCTGTTGCCATGTCAAGGAATTTTTCTTTCGAATGCAAAAGTCCCGGCTTCTCCTGATCTTTCCATAAATTCAAGCTGATACGCCAGAACCCGGCATCTGTTCATATCAAACCCTCTGCTTTCAGCCGCCTGAATCGGCCGCCAGTATATCGCCTGAATCTCCAGAGGCCGGCCGGCCTCAAAATCCAGCTTCATGCTGGGGCTGTAGTCGATCATGCGATCGGTCGCGCGCATCATCAATTCGGCAAAGTTCTCCTCCAAAAGATATCCGCATACCCGGGCGCCTCGAATCACCTCGATCATGAGTTCTTCGGCCAGAAGGCGGGATGCCTTATCTTTCACGATTCGACCGGTGGTCGCCTTCAGGATAACGGACAGCCCGTTAAACCCCATGTTCCAGACCAGCTTTTCCCATCGCGCCCTGCCCAGGTCCTCAGCCAGATAGACCGGAACTGAGGCCTTGGCAAACATCTCTGCGATTCGTTTCAGCCGGGGCGTCAGGCCGGCCGAACCGCTGCCGGGAAGATACTGGCCGAACCGGATGCTGCCGTAATCCAGGTGCCGAATATGCCCGGGCCCCACTTTGTTGCTGCACAAAAAACAAAGTCCTCCGATGATGGTCGCCCCCGGCAGGATCCCTGCAACCTCACTCTCGGCCCCGAGCCCGTTTTGAAGCAGCACAACAACCCCCGATTCTCGCGTAACCTTCGGCAAAATCGAAGAAAGCAGATGATTCTGGGTGGTTTTCAGCGCCACGATGACGACATCGCACAGCGGCATATTATCGGGGCGACAATAGGCGTTCACCGAGTCGAGGCTGAAGTCCCCGTCCTTTGATTCCACGAACAGCCCGTTCGCGTTGACATGGGCGCAGTCGCTGCGAAGCAGAAAATGCACATCAACCCCGCTGCGCACCAGCAGCGCACCGTAATATCCGCCCACCGCCCCCGCACCGATGATTCCGACCTTCAAAATGCCTCCCATCCCGCATGCAAACCGGATTGCTTCATGCGCCCCTCCACTTCCGGCTTGACCTCCGCCGCAAACAGTTTAATGATAAAATATGGACATGTCTCTAATCCACCCGAATCAGGCCTACACGTTTTATAATCCCACGCAAGAAAACACAAATTCAACGAAAAAAAAACGTATAAGGGGTTGTCTTATTTCATTATGATTATTTCATTGAAACAGACACCGGACTGGGCTATGTTCTTTCAGAAAATGCCATCGAATTTTTTACAGGGAGGGGGAAATGGTAAATCTTTCCGATGCGAAAACCGCAAGTAAGGCTTCCGTGCAGAAGGCCCGGCTGGGTGATCTCCTGATCAAAAACGGGCTGATCACCGCTGAACAGCTTCAAAAGGCATTAAAACGCCGCGCACAGGTGGATCTGCCCCTGGGCTCCATCCTCATCAGCCTGGGGTTTATTAAAACCGACGACCTGCTCAACTTTCTTTCAGACAAAGCCGGGGTCCCCTCGGTGAACCTGTTCCAGGTAAACATCGACCAGAAACTCATCGACATGATCCCTCTCGATAAAATGAAACAATACAAAATCCTGCCGGTATCCATTGAAAACAACCAGCTGACCGTGGCCATGACCACCCCCCACGATTTCATGACCATCAGCGACCTGGAGTTTACCATCGGCAAAAAAATCAGGCCAGCCATCGTCCCCTACTTTATGATGGAGGCGGCCTTAAAACTGTTATCCCGGGGGGATCAAAAGGGGCTTGTGGGCAAGGCGATTGAACAAACCGCCATGGCGGATAAGGCCGATACCCCGATCTCCCCTCAAATCGAAAAACTGCTGCTCTATTTCATCAAATCCGGTGCCAGCGATATGCTGCTGACCGCAGGGGTGCCTCCGTCCATTAAATTAAGGGCCGAGGTAAAACGGATGGGAACGCTGCCGTTAACTCCCCAGGACTGTGAGGAGTATGCAAGGGAGCTTTTATCGAAAAAAGACTGGGAAAAATTTCTTTCAAACAATGAGCTGGATATCGCCGTGACCTATCCGAACCTGGCGAGACTCAGAATGAACTTTTACCGCCAGCGAAACTCCGTATCCATCAGCATCAGGCTGATTCCGGACCGGCTTCCGTCCCTGGCGGAGTTAAACCTTCCCGAATGGCTGAAGGGCTATGCCTTAAAACCCCAGGGCCTGATTCTGATATCCGGGCCTGCGGGACACGGCAAATCTACCACCATGAACTCCCTGGTCGACATCATCAACACCAACCGAAACAGCAATATCATTACCCTTGAGGATCCCATTGAATATCTACATAAGCATAAAAAATGCAATGTCAATCAACGGGAGGTGGGGAGGGATACCGCATCCTTTGAACAGGGGTTGCGGGGGATCTTCAGGCAGGCCCCGGATGTCATCGTCATCGGGGAATTAAGGGACAAGGAGAGCTTTGAGATCGCCCTGCGGGCGGCGCGCACCGGCCATCTCGTGCTCAGCACCATGAACGCCGCCAGTTCAACCGCCGTCATTCGAATCATCATTAATATGTTTCCGGCACACCAGCAGGGATTGATTCAGATGCTGCTGGCCGAAGCACTGGTGTTGTCCCTTGCGCAACGATTGATTCCGAGAGTGGACAAGACAGGGATGGCGATCGCCACGGAACGGTTTGTCAACTCCAACCGAGTGAGTAAATTTATAAGGGAGGGCAATATCCATCAGATCCGCTCCCTGATGGAGAGCGGATCGGAAGAATTTTCACCCCTGGAGATATCCCTTGCGCAGCTTTACAAAACCGGCGTGATCGAGTTCGAACACGGGCTGTTTCACGCGATAAACCCCCAATTTTACCGTGAACTGACCGGCATCAAGGAATAAAAATAGGCGAAAGCTATAAAGACTTCCCGCCAGCTGATTATCGCGGCCATTACGGCTCCTCGGAGAAACAAAAAATGCGATATCATCGCAATCGCTGATACAAAAAACATAAAAAATCCGACCTATGAAAACGGCCGTCATCTCGGACATACACGGCAACGCAACAGCTTTTAGAGCCGTTTTAAGGGATATCGAAATATCAAAGGTGGATCTGGTGATCAGCCTAGGGGATAACATCGGATACGGCCCGGAACCCGAAGCGGTCATCAGCCTGCTCCGGGAAAACAGCATCCCGTCCATCATCGGCAACCATGAACTCGCCATCAATCACCCAAATTTTTTAAACTGGTTCAATCCGGCGGCCCGCATCTCCCTTGAAAAAACAAGGGCGCTTTTATCCCCGTCCAGCATCGCGTACATCTCAAAACTCGGGTACTGCATGGCGCTTCGCGACTGCCGGTTTGTCCACGGATTCCCTCCGGCTTCCTCCACCACATACCTCTACGAAGCCACGGATGATAAGCTTCAGGACACCTTAAACAAGATGAATGAACGGATATGCTTTGTCGGACATACCCACACGCTGGAGGCCGTTGGTTTCAACGGGGAGGCATTATTCCGGCAGGTCCTGAAGGAGGGGGAACGCGAACTCGACCCCGAAACAAAATACCTGATCAATATCGGCAGCGTCGGCCAGCCCAGGGACGGAGACAACCGGGCCAAGTATGTCATCTGGGATTCATCCGCCTCTCAGCTGACCGTTCGATATATTTCCTATGACATCGCCGATACCGTCAGAAAAATCTATCAGTCCGGCCTTCCGGAACAGCATGCCTGGCGTCTTCTGTAGCGGCCGATTCTCAGCCGAAGGGATCGATTCAGGATCATTCCGTTGTTGTCGGGCTTACCACGAGCCGCTGGCCCGGCTGAATCTTCGTGGGATCATCAAGATGATTCATCTTCTGAAGCATGCTGATCGTCACACCATATTTCAGGGATATTCGGTAAAGGTTCTCCCCCTTTTGAACCGTGTGGTACCTTAACGCCGCCGGTTGCTCCGCGGCCTGAACCTTCACCGGCTCTTTGGCGGATGCGGTCGGTTTTTTTTCAGCGGCCTGTTTTTTTTCGACAACCGGACGCGGTGTGTTTTCCTCTGTTTTGGTCTGGGCTCTGCCCTGAATCTGATCGAGCTTTTTTTCCAGCAGCCCCATTTTTTTGATGGTTTCCGAAATCACCTCGGCATTGGATTTTATCCAGTTCGCCAGCTGCTGATACTCAAGGGAACCCTCTAAAGCAGCATCGGCCAGCAGGCCCGTTTCTGAAGCCGTTATTCTTTGTCCCTCCAGGTCCGCCATTCTTTTTTCAAGGATCTCCAGACGGGCTGTCAGGGACTGAATATTTGAGTCCGACTCTCGAGGCGGGCGGGGATTGAAAATAAAAAAAAGAAGGATCAAGACCAGCACCCCGCACCCGATTATAATAAACGGCATTCTTGTTTTCCCCCCAAAAACTTCGGAACCCCCGCGTTTAAACGCGGAATACGGTTCTTCCATCTCTTCGTTTTCGGAATCGGTTTTCCATTCCATGATCACACCTCCCTGTGGTCGTTATCTAATCCTATCTTACATTACGTTATCGCCGAACATCAGAAAGCGAGTTTTAATGCCGCCGGCGCACCCAGGGGCGGGAAGGATAGCGATGGATTCAAACGCTGCCGCAAGCCATACATCGGTCGCCCCGCCGATGGCTGGCCTGAATTTTCCGAAATCACCTGATGCGCCTGCATGAGCCGGACGGGATCGCTGGTGAAGCGATTGTTCCTAAACGCTTTCCGGGACAATACCATCTTGATTTTTCTTTCTTTTTTCTTTATGTTGGAAATGTTGTGAATATGCTGGAAACGCTGAATCCTCAAACCCCGATGTGTTACACAATGAATTAAATTTGTCCTGTTGTCAATGCTCTGGGGGATAAAATTTTTTCGTCCGTTTGTGATGAATAAACCGCTTATTCTGAAAAACAGCATCCAAAAATACGCCTGGGGCTCACATGCCGCCATTCAGAACCTGCTGGGGACCCAGGCCCCGGAGGAACCCTGGGCCGAGCTCTGGATGGGAGCCCATCCAAAGGCCCCTTCACAAGTCCGTGTGGACGGCCATTGGATCCCTCTGGATCGCCTGATCCAACAGTTTCCGACAGAAATTCTGGGCGAAACCGTTGCGAAACATTTCAGCGGCGCGATTCCTTATCTGTATAAGGTATTGGCGGCGGATTCGCCCCTGTCCATTCAGGCCCATCCGAACATGACCCAGGCAAGAGAGGGGTTTGAGCGCGAAAACAGCCTGAACATTCCCCTGAACGCGCCCCACCGGAATTACAAAGACAGCCGGCACAAACCCGAATGCATCTGCGCCCTGACGCGATTTATTGCATTAAAGGGGTTTCGTCGCGTCCCGAGAATGCTCCCCTTGCTGAAAGCCCTCTGTCCGGTCGGACTGGCCCGCGAGTTGGATAGACTTGCCGCAGAAGGGGAATCCGGGTTGAAACGGTTTTTCAACGCCCTTCTGACCCTGCCGGAGAACAAGAAAGATGATCTTCTCGCCGAAGCGGTGAAAAACGCAAAAAAATACGCCGACAGGCATACCGATTTAAAATGGGTATTGCGGCTTTATAAAAAATATCCGAAGGACATCGGTGTTCTATCGCCGGTGATCCTGAACCTGGTCTCCCTTGCCCCGGGAGAGGCGCTTTTTCTTCCTTCAGGAGAACTCCACGCCTACCTGGAGGGTTTCGGCGTGGAACTGATGGCGAACTCGGACAACGTGCTCAGAGGCGGTCTGACGCTCAAGCATATTGATCCCGAAGAGCTATTGACCGTGGTAAACTTCACGGAGACGGACGTTAACTTTCTGCTCCCCGAAAACAAATCTTCAAGCGAGGGTATTTATGCGACGCCAGCAAAGGAGTTTTTTCTGTCGGTCATTCAGGTCAATTCAAGGCGCAGCCATACAGCCCCGGGAAAACACAGCGCGGACATCCTTCTGTGCACCTCCGGCGCCGGCGTGATCCGGTATGGCGAAAACCATACGCCCATTCCGTTTGAAAAGGGAACCGCAATCCTGGTCCCCGCGGTCATCGGTTCATACCGGATCACCGGGGACGCGGTTATTTACAAGGCCGGCGTGCCGCTATGACCGACCCGAACCGAAATCGGATCCATGCCGGCATATGAATTTGAAAGTCAATGAAATATTCTACAGTATTCAGGGGGAATCCAGCTACGCGGGCCTGCCCTGCACCCTGATCCGGCTTTCCGGGTGCAACCTGAGGTGCCGGTACTGCGATACCCGGTACGCATATAACCGGGGCGAGCACATGTCCATACCGAAAATCACGGACCATGTCGCCGCGTTTCAATGCCCTCTGGTGGAAATCACCGGCGGGGAGCCGCTGCTCCAGGCCGGTACTCCGGAACTGATCCGGGCACTTTTGCACAGAAAATATACAGTTCTGCTTGAAACCAACGGCAGCATGGATATCAGCCGCACCGACCCCCGGTGCATTCGAATCATGGATATCAAATGCCCGGGAAGCGGTGAAAACGAAAAAAACGACTTAAACAACCTGAAACGGCTCTCAGAACACGATCAGGTCAAATTCGTCATTACCGACAACGGGGATTACGCGTATGCAAAAAAGCTGATTCAATCAAAAACCTGGCCGGATTCCTGGACCGGAACCATTCTTTTTTCACCGGCGCACAACGCCATGCCGCCTTCAACCCTTGCCGAATGGATTTTAAAGGACCGCCTGAATGTCCGGCTTCAGCTTCAGCTTCATAAAATACTCTGGCCGCATGCCCGGGCCGGGAGATAATTCACATGACTTTTCAATCGATCAAAACCGTGTTATGTTTAAATCAAATGCACCGCAGGATAAAATCATGAAAATCTCCCGAAGGCAGTTCATCAAAACCCTTTCCACAGGCGTATTCATCGCCGGCACATCCCCTATTTTAGGGGGGTGCGGCGGAATCACCCGCAAAGACATTCGCATCGAAGCGCCCTGGGATGGATACCTCTTCGGCGCGGATGACCGGGATATGCAAATTCTGCGTTACGCCTCCCTTGCCCCCAGCGCCCTGAACGCCCAGCCCTGGTTTGTCCGAATCGTCGACCGATCCCGATGGATCATCGGTGTAGACAAAACGCGCAGGCTGCCGGCCGTCGATCCCGACAACCGGGAGATTCTGCTTTCCCTCGGCGCGTTCACGGAAAACCTTCTGACCGCCGCCGCTGCCATGGGCCTGCCCACCGGGTTCGAATGGATTCCGCAGGCCCCTTTTGCAGAGGATATCATCGCCGTTACCCTTACCCCGGGGTTTGAAAACGGTTATCCCCTTGAGCGTATCACCGGCCGGCGCACCGTCAAAAAAGGATTCGGCCCAAAAGAGCTGAAAACCGAAACCGTAAAGGCGCTGTCCGCCCCGCTCAAGGATCATTTTTTCTATTTTCCGCGTGGCACCGAGCATGCCCTGTGTATTCAGGACTGCCTATTGGAAGAGTACCGCAGGCAGATGGAAAAAGAAGCGGCGCAACAGGAGATTGTGAACTGGCTGCGGTTTTCAGACAAAAGCGCTGAAAAACATCTCGACGGCCTGACCCCGGAAAGCATGGAAATCGACGGCTTGGCGGGCTGGTATTTGCGGCATTTCGCCGAACCCGGGGACTTTTTAAAGCCCGCCTTCAGACAGAAAAGCATGGATCATGCCGCCGCCCTTGCGGATGAAGGCGCGGGCTGGATCATCCTCACCAATGACGGAAGCGATGTCTTTCATTTGATCGACACGGGTCGACGGTTTGAGCGGATGGCCCTGCTGGCCAGAGAACAGGGGGTGGGGATTCATCCCATGAGCCAGTGCCTGGAAGAAAAGGAGGGGATTCGCCATATCCAAACCACCCATGAAAAAAATTTCAACGCCCAGTTCCTCCTGCGGGTCGGTTACCTCGAGTCCTACCCTTCCCCCGTCTCCCTGAGGCGTCCCGCACACTGGTTCTTAAGAACCTGACCGGGGGCTTTGATTCTCTTACAGGAACATGCGTTGACGGCAAAAACAAAAAAAGCGGTGGTTCTTTTAAGCGGGGGAATAGACTCCGCGACGACCCTGGCCATTGCTCTGGCCGAAGGGTATGCCTGCCACAGCATCAGCTTTTTTTACGGCCAGCGGCACCGGTGTGAACTGACCGCCGCCAACAACATCGCAAAAACTATGGGGGTGGAAAACCACCTTGTGGCGAATATCGACCTTGGCCGCATCGGCGGCTCCGCCCTCACGGATACCATCGCGGTACCCAAACACGCAGACGGCCGGGAAATACCCGACGGCATTCCCCCCACCTACGTGCCCGCCAGAAACACCGTCTTTCTCTCGTATGCCCTGGCCTGGGCCGAGGTGCTGCGGGCGCCGGACATTTTCATCGGCGCAAATGCCGTTGATTACAGCGGATATCCGGACTGCCGGCCTGAATACATTCAGGCGTTTGAAAAAATGGCCAACCTGGCGATCAAGGCGGCCGTGGAGGGGGAGCTCGTCATCCGTATTCGAACGCCGCTGATGCACTTGACCAAGGCGGAAATCATTCAAACCGGGGTCGGCTTGGGGGTCGACTACGCCCTGACCCACAGCTGTTACGATCCCTCGCCGGAAGGGCTGGCCTGCGGAAAATGCGCCAGCTGCAGGTTGAGGCTAAAAGGGTTTAAAGCGGCCGGGTTGATCGATCCGGTCAGATACATGAATCCATAAAGCGCATGAACATCGCCTTCCTTCATTACCACCTGAAACCGGGCGGGGTGACCACCGTTATTCGGCAGCAGATCAAGGCCTTACAAAATGACTGCGACGCGCTGGTCCTTACCGGGGAACCCCCCGGCTCGGAAAACCCTTTCCCCTGTGATACCGCCGTGATCCCCGGTATCGGTTACGACACCCCCGGCAAAGCCCCTGTTTCTCCGAATTCGGTTGCCGGTCTTGTTCTTGATGCGATTTTTTCAAAGTGGAAAGACGGATGCGACCTGCTGCATGTGCATAACCCGCTGCTCGCCAAAAACCGCAATTTTTTGAAAATCCTGGCCCTGCTTCAGGACAGGGGAATCCGGCTTTTTCTTCAGGTTCATGACTTTGCCGAAGACGGCCGGCCGTGGACCTATTACGTGAAAGATCCCTATCCCGCCGACTGCCACTACGGGGTCATCAATTCCCGGGACCATCAGATCCTGTTAAAAGCCGGCCTTAAAAAAAAAGGGCTTCACTCAATCCCCAACATGGTAAACCCCATCGACGTCCAACCGGAAGCGTTGATACCGACGGATTTCGTTCTGTATCCGGTCCGCGCCATTCCCCGCAAAAACATCGGCGAGGCCCTGCTGCTCTCCCTGTTTTTCAAAAACCGGGAGGTCCTCGCGATCACCCTGCCGCCCAACAGCCCGCGCGACTGGAACCGCTATCAAAACTGGAAAAATTTCGCAGCGGGACATCACTTGAAGGTCATGTTTGAGGCCTCCGACAGGTATGCGTTTCTGGATCTGGTCAGATCCGCAACATGCATAATCAGCACCAGCATCACCGAGGGGTTCGGGTTTGCCTTCCTCGAACCCTGGACCGCCGGGCAACCCCTGGCAGGCCGGATGCTGGAGGTCTGTGGCGATTTTACAAAAAACGGCGTTCTGCTGGATCATCTCTATTCAAAGATCCACATCCCTGTTGAAGATTTGGACACCAAGCGATTGCAGGATAAATGGGCGGCCTGCATGCTGAAAAACGCTCGAAGGTTCGGGCTGGAAATGCATCCATCCGAGGCCGTAAAATGGTTTCAAACCGTTATCGCGGACGGACGCATCGACTTTGCACTCCTCGATGAAACCGCGCAACAGCAGGTCCTTTTGAATCTTCTCTTCGATACCGGTTTTCGAAAAAAACTTTTGCGGATCAACCCGTTTCTGCCCGAGGTGACAACCCTTCCGGACCGGGCCGCCAGAATCGCCCGAAACAAAACGGCTGTACTGACCCGGTATAACGAAACGGTTTACCGAACTAATCTGCTAACCACCTATAAAAAAGTCATGAAAGGACGCGTTTTACAGCGGATCGACAAGCAGGCCCTGGCATCCGCGTTTTTAAAACCCGAAACCTTCAGCCTTCTGAAATGGCATGACCATGACGTATAAAACCCTCATGGCCGCATATGTCACGCCGATCGCCCCCATCCCCACGGCCTGCAAACCCTCCATAAAACCCAAAGGCCCGGTCCGTGCCGTTCTCTTTGACGTTTACGGCACCCTGTTTGTCAGTGCTTCCGGCGATATTCACCCGGCCGGAAAAGAAATCAAAATCGATTCACGGCTGACCGCCCTTGTGGAAAAATACAGGCTTCCCCTGCCTGCGGGCGAGCTGACCGACCGGTTTTTTCGCGCCGTTGAAAAAACCCATGCGGCCATGAAAAACCGAGGGGTGGACTTCCCGGAGGTTGATGTCGACCGGATCTGGATGGAGGTGATGCGGATCGAGGATATTCAGGCCGCCCGACGGTTCGCCGTGGAGTACGAGATGATCGTCAACCCGGTCTATCCCATGCCGCATTTAAGTGAGGTGATCGAAACCCTCAAAAAAAAGGGAATACAACTGGGGATCGTCTCCAATGCCCAGTTTTACACCCCCCATTTGTTTGCGCTTTTCTGCGGGGGTTTCCCGGAACAGCTCGGATTCAACCCGGCGCTGGTCTTTTATTCGTATCAGCACGGCCAGGCCAAACCCTCCCCCCTGATGTATCACCTGGCGGCCGAAAAACTGAACCGGGCCGGGATTTCCACCGCCACGGCCCTCTATGTGGGAAACGATATGCGAAACGATATTTTGCCCGCGCATTCCGCCGGGTTCCAAACCTGCCTGTTTGCCGGGGACGCCCGCTCCCTTCGGCTCAGGCAGGACGACACGGAATGCGCATCCCTGTCCCCGGATATGGTGATTACGGATCTGATTCAACTGCTTGACCGGGTGACCGCCTAAAATAAAAAAAGGGCGCGCCTATTTGCTGCACCCCCAAAAAAATCCTTCCCTGATTTTTTTATCCGCTTAAAGATTGCAATCCGACAAAAAAAGTTGATATATTACTCTATCATCCCCCAGTGCCATAGCCTTCGATGCCGATGTTTGAAACCAAGGGAAGATAACGAGCAAATGCCCCGTACATCAAGAATTTCCGGATATTTTCGCGTGATCAAAACGCTTCTTCTTGCTCTGGGCGGGTTGTTGATCTTGTTACTGGTGCTTTTTGCCGCCGCCCTCTATTTTCTTCCGAATATCGTTGAAAACGCCGGGTTTAAAAATATCCTTGAATCACAGGTCTCCGAAGCCATAGACCGCCCGGTTCACCTTGCCCGGATTCGGTGGACATGGCAAAACGGCCTTGACATGAAGGGACTTGAGGTATCCGATGACCCCCAGTTTTCGGACAAACCCATGATCTTCATCAAACAGGCCGGTCTTCGGATCGATTTTTCCGGCCTGCTCAGGCGAAAACCAGGGCTTGCCCTCCAAGTCTCCGGTATTGATCTGAACATCATCCGTGACACCGACGGGCGGGTAAACATCATCGAAGGGCTTGCGGGAAAACCCGAAGCCGAGAAACCCTCACCAGAGCCCACGCCTTCACCCCCAAAACAGGAAAAACCGTTCGCGCTGCCAATAGATTTATCCGCTGCCATCGCGTTAACGGACATCTCCATAGGGTTTAACGACCGGGTTCAGCAGCAGCAGATGAATATCCAGAATGCTTTCATAAAGCTTAATGTTCCGTCTTTAAAGAACAGTCCGGCAACCCTTGCCATCGGCATGGACATGGCCGTCAACCAGCGCGACATTCCCCATTCCTCCCTGACGGCAACGGTCCAGCACCTGTTTGACGACGCGGGGACGCTCACCATCAACAGCCTGCGGTTTAACCTGGATGCCGATCTTCCCGGAATCCAGGCCGCATTTTCCGGAAACATGGCCGAATCCGGCATCACCGGGGAGTCCCACATTCGGCTGGCCCCTCTTTTCGATACTATTTCCCTGCTGATCCCGGAAAATACCGAAAAACCGACCGTCGCCGGGGATATCTCCCTTTCAGCGGGTGTATCCATGGAACCGAACGAGCCGCTTCGATTTGATGCGCGGCTGGATGCTGCAAACCTCGGGCTCTCCGGCGGGCCGATCGGGGGAAAATCTTTAGAGGCCGGAAGCCTGGGGCTGCATGTCAACGGGACATTTGATCAAAAAAACCAAACCCTGCGCCTCGATAACGGAGAGATCGAATTTTTAGACAACAGCCGGATGCAATTAAGCGGCCGTATCGAACAGGCCGGCAGTGGCAGCCCCTTTGCCGATCTGACCATTGCCCCGCTGTTTCTCGATCTGGATGAAACCGTGCATTTTTTTAAAGCCTTCATTCCCGAACAGCTGGTCTTCGGGGATTCCGAAAACGAATCGTTTCTCTCCCTCACCCGCGCGGGGTTTTCCGGAAGCCTGATCGACGGACCGGCCCAGATTCAAGTTTCCGATCTGGCCCTCGGCCTTGGGCGCATCCTTTTTTTCATCGACAAAAACAAGGCGTCCTCCCTTGCGCTTGAAGGGGCGCGGCTTCAAATTCAAAACCTGCAAACCAGTTTATCCGCGGGCTTTCCGGAATCCGTGTTGATTGGGGCTTCTTTTGAAATCGACCGGTTCGTCAGCCGAAACGAAAAAGAAAGCCTCTCCGTTTCCGGCCTTCACATGGACCGCCTGATTGCCGAGGCGCGGGAAATCAAAAAAGCCGAACATTCGCCGTTTGCGGTGCAGGCCGATATCACCCTGGCGGATTCCTTAAGCATCAAAGAAATCCGCATCCCGGATCAGCTCGACATTCGCGGGCTGGACCAGTCATTGTCCGCCAGAGCATCCCTGGATTCGAACGGCTCGGCTTTTGGAACCCTGGAAGGCCTGGATCTGACCCTTCCCCTTTCGCTGCGCAACGCCCAATCCTCGAAGCCTTCCGATACGGTTTGCAGGATCAACATCACCCTTCCGGGAGTTACCCTTTCAGCCATCAATCCGCTGCATATCGACATCAACGGGCTTGCCGCCCGTATCAACATGGATGATCTCCTGCTTGCGCATCTTGAGGCGGGCATGGCCGATTCCGGAAGATCCGGGTTCACCCTGGATGCGAAGATGACCGCCGACCTTCTGGGACTGTTCGAACGCCATCTTCAGGAACAGCTCCCGGGGATATCCGCCGCAGGAAACGCCTCCTTAACCCTGCATACGAAAGGTCGAATCCCGGATGCCCAGAAAATCGATCAGCTCAAATCATTACGGATCGCCGGGAACCTCGACTTTCTTGAGGATTTGAGGATTGAGGCGCAGCTTAAAGACGGCGGCCTGAATCTGGCCCGAAAGGACGCCCCCCCGATTCATATTCCATCGATTTCAGGAGAACCCCTTCTCCGCTACCGTCTTTCCGGAAAAAGCGGCCAGGGGCGTCTTGACGCTCGTCTGCGGGTCAATGGGATCAAAGATATCCCCGGCCTTCAGATCAACGAACCGCTTTCCGTAGACCTCTCCCTGGACGCCGACCATCAATTTCTGAAGGTGTTTGCGCTTCATCAAAGCCTTTCGGTGGAGCCCTTGGACATTTACCAGAACATTCAGATCTCGATGGATGGGCTTGATGCCATCCTCTCTAAAAAACCCCTTCCCGATCCCCTGTCATGGGTTTCTTCCATCGAGATGGCCGCGAGCGTCGGCATCGAAATACCGGACTGCGCCAAAATCAGATCCGCGGTTCCCTCTGCGGTGACGAATATGGACATCGAAGGGGCGGTATCGGCTCTTGCCCGCCTGCAGCTTACCCCCGGACAGGAGGTGAACGGCGGACTGAGGCTTGTTTTAAACGGCATCAGCGTGGATATGCCGAATATCATGACCCTCCAGAAAATCAACGGGGACATCGACCTCTCCAAAAAATATTCCATCATGACCCAAACGGCGGATGAAACCCGTCAGGCCTCATCCCTGCTGTCTCAACAGGTGATTCAACCAGCGGTTGCCGGCAGCGCCTTTGGATCGCCGGAAAACAGAAACCTGCAGCGTCATCTCAGCCTGCTGACGGAACGGATCCGTTCATCCCCCGACCTGTCGATGAAGACCGCGCGGTTTCAATCCCTTCCCTTCCCCCTGGTCATCGACAGTTCCCGGGTCATGATCAACCAGCAGGAAGGGATACCGAACCTGGATTACTTTCAGGCTGAGCTTCTCGGCGGCACCATCAACGGTTTTCTGTCTTTGCGCAAGAGGGAATCCGGCTTCTTTCTCGAAACCGAGATCAACCTCACCGGAATCAACACCGGCTTGATTTTTCCTGAAGCGGTTTCCGGGATACCGGATTCAGAAGCTGAAATCAGCGGGTTCCTCTACGCGGACATTCCGGTCAGGGACCGGCTGAAACCCCTGCTTGATGACACGACGGTCACCGTCGAGTTCACCCGCATCGGCTCCAAAGCGCTGGAGCGTATCCTGTTTGCCCTTGACCCCCATGAAAGCAACGAAGCGATTGTATCCCAGCGCCGGCTGTTAAAGGCCGGAACGCCCCGGCGTGTCCGGTTGGAGATCAAGGACGGGTTTTTATCCTTAAGCGGAGAGGTCTCCGTAAAATCGATAACCCTGCCCCTGCCGGCGCTGCGACGCCTGAATATTGCTTCAATGCCCGGAATTGAAAAGTTTGAATCAGGCCTGAGCGCTCTTACGCCGGTGATATCCATATTGAATGATCTATCCGCAGGCCGCATGACGATAAAAAAGGACAACGGCGGCGTACGGTTCTATTGAAAAACATAAGCTAAAGGATGACAACCATGAAAAAAGGATTGTGGCTTCTGATCCCGGTCTTTATCTGCGGGTGTACCCTGGCAAAGGTCAATGTCGAAATGCTGAGCGAACGGACCGCCCTGGAAAACCAGGTTCTGGGCACCTACAATTCCCTTGACACCCAGATGCTGCTGGCCGCATCGGTTCGCGGCGTCGATTCCAGCGGAAACATCGCACCGCCGCCCAAGCACAGCCCCGAATACAACGATGTCATTGCCGCCATGCAGATTCTCGACTTCAACGCGGACGACCTTGAGCGCTTCAAACGGCTGGGCTGGGTCGGTGAAAACAATCAGGGCCTGATCACCCCCTTTGAAGCGGACAGGAAAAACCCTCCGGAAGAACTGAAGGAATTCGCTGCGCAGATTTCCTCCGATGAGTTTAATCACATCATCGAACAGATCAACCAGTCCCGAAAGCTGATCATGCGCCACACCATTTACATGAACGAAAACCTGACCGAAGCGGACCTTCCGGAGATCGAGCGGGTGTTTGCGAAAATCAACGCTGAAAACGCAGAACCCGGCGATAAAATCCAGTCCGAGGACGGAAGCTGGAAAATAAAAAAGGGATAACACCATGAGACCTCAAACCTATCGCCCGATATTCCAAAAAAAATTCCCGCCGGTTCTTCTGCTGACCCTGGCGGCCGCCCTGCTCTGTGGGCCGGCAGGCACCGAAGCGGCGGAACCGGACCTTTTTGAAACCTGGGTCAACACCCCGGTGCAGGTGACATCCAGAACCGAGCCGCTGCTTCACGTGGCCGTATCCGCCGACGGCCGAGAGATTATATACATCACCGGGGACCAGAAACCGACC
>CAZFWD010000023.1:0-3947 GCA_964522535.1 uncultured Desulfonema sp. | reverse complement strand
GGTGTTTTGTTTCTTCATTTTAGCCTTTGCCAGGTTCAACATGCGCGGGGCGAAATCAACCCCGATGACCTGTCTGGGGATCATGCCGCGGACGCATATTTCGCGTATCACATCACCGGTGCCGCAGGCGACATCCAGCACGGCGTCGGTAGGTTTAAGCTCCAGGGCGGAGATCATCTTCCGCCGCCAGTAGACATCCTGCCTCAGGCTCAACAGCCGGTTTAACAAGTCGTACCGGGGAGCAATGGCATCGAACATATCCCGAATGAAATCAAGTTCCATATTGACATTTTCAATTTATGTATTAACGTATCGGCATAAAATTTAGTTTTCATTCTCATACCATAACACGGCCTGCTGTCAAAAGTTTATCGTATAGACGAGATTCAAGGAAACCGATGAGTCCCAAAAGAGACTATTATGAAGTCCTCGGCGTCGGCAGGGACGCGAACGCCAATGAGCTCAAATCCAGCTATCGCAAAACCGCTTTAAAATACCATCCTGACCGGAACCCGGGCAGCAGGGAGGCGGAAGATCGGTTTAAGGAGGCCGCAGAGGCCTACAGCGTGCTGTCCGATCCCCAGAAGCGTCAGATCTATGACCAGTACGGCCACCAGGGGCTTGAAAGCATGGGTGGCGGCTTTTCTGCCCGGGGGTTTGAGGATATTTTTTCAAGCTTTGGGGATATTTTTGAGGAGTTTTTCGGTTTCCGGTCCGGCAGGCGCTCCCGAAGCTCGGCCCAGCGCGGGTCGGACCTTCGGTATGACCTGACCATTGATTTCCTGGAAGCCGCCTTTGGCATGGAGACGGAAATTTCCGTGGAAAAGCTGGAAACCTGCCCCACCTGCCAGGGGACCGGCGCACGTCCCGGAACCCAGCCGGAGGTATGCCCCCAATGCCACGGCACCGGGCAGTTTATTCAGACCCAGGGTTTTTTCTCCGTAAAAACCACCTGCCCCAACTGCCGCGGGCAGGGGCGGGTGATCTCCGATCCGTGCCCCCAGTGCATGGGAAGGCAGCAGGTGATCACCACGAAAAAGGTGTCCCTGAAGGTGCCCGCCGGAGTGGATACCGGCTCCCGGCTCCGGTTGTCCGGAGAAGGCGAACCCGGTGTAAACGGCGGCCCGCCGGGGGACCTTTATGTGTTTATTCGGGTGAAACCCCATAACTTTTTTCAGCGCAGGGATAACGATGTCATCTGTCAGATCGAGCTTTCCTTCATTCAGGCGGCCCTGGGGGATCAGGTGACCGTTCCGACCTTAGACGGGGAGGAAACCATTAAAATCCCAAAGGGGACCCAGTACGCGGATATTGTTCGGCTGCCCGGCAGGGGAATCCTTTCTCTTCGTTCCAACAGGCGGGGGGACCAGATCGTTCAGATTGCTCTAAAGACCCCCAAGGGGTTGAATAAAAGACAGGAGGAGCTGCTGAAGGAGTTTTCCAGCATGGAATCCGGAAAGCTCACCAACAAAATCAAAAAGCTGTTTAAAGAGGGCCCCTCCAAGGCCGCAAAGCACTCCAATTAACGATAACAGACAGGAAAAAATAGAAATGTATGAATTAAAGGTGGTGTCCCGGTTTGCCGCTGCGCACCAGCTTCGCATGGTCACGGAAAAATGTGAAAACCTTCACGGTCACAACTGGAAGGTGGAGGTTTATCTTTCCGGAGAAAAATTAAATCCGGCCGGGGTGCTGATGGATTTCGGGAAGATCAAGGCGCATCTGTCCGAAGTGATCAACAGCCTGGATCACACATTTTTAAACGATTTGGCCTGTTTTCACGGAAGCAACCCCTCATCTGAAAACATCGCCCGGTATATCGCCACTGAGCTGGCATCCCAAATCTCCGAGCCGGGGACCGCGGTTTCCCGTGTAAGCGTGTGGGAATCCGAGGATGCCTGCGCCACCTATATCATGCCTTCGTGACCGCCTCTTTTTTTTAAGCGGTCTTGAGCGCGTTGTAAACCGCAAGCAGGTCGTCTCTTGTGATAATGGACACCGCATCCTTTACCTGAGCCCGTATTCGGTCCATCCCTTCTTCTTCCTGCCGGTCCACCAGAACAATGACCCGTTCCACACGAAGCCCTTCCTGGCGGGCGCGTTCCACCGCTAAAACGGTGGAGCCGCCGGTGGTCACCACGTCTTCAACAATCGCCACCCGGTCCCCGGCGCACAGGTCCCCCTCGATCCATCGGACGATCCCGTGGTCCTTTTGGACCTTTCGAATGGAGAAGGCCTTGATCGGTTTTTGCTTTATTTCAGAGACAAAAGCGGCGGCCATGGAAATGGGGTCGGCTCCGAAGGTGAGCCCGCCGATTCCTTCTATATCCAGGTCGCGGACCGCTTCAAACACAAGATGTCCCACGATGTACATCCCTCGAGGGCTTAGGGTCACGGGTTTGCAGTTGATGTAGAAACGGCTCATCTTCCCCGAGGCCAGGCTGAAGACAGGCCTGTCGCTGTATTGAAACGATTTTTCACACAGCATGCGAATCAGTTCATCCCTCATTTTTCAGCCCCCTTTCAATCAACCGGCTCCGGGAAAAATTGATTTTATGAGAAAAATTTTATAAATGAAAACCCCCACCGAATGGAAGAAGCCTTGTTTTGGGATCAGTGGGGGGAGCAAGAAAAACTGGAAACAGCACTCCTTGACTCGGTGCGAAAATAGCAGTAAATGATGCCAGGGTCAATGTTAAATCAAGGACACGGCGGAATGGATGTTTTGACAAACCGAAAAAAGGTCATTCAGATGTTTAGGGTGAGCAAGCGTTACGGAACCAAGGAGGCGCTTGCGGATTTGACCTTGGATGTTTACGCCAATGATTTTCTTTTTGTCACCGGTCCCAGCGGCGCGGGGAAATCCACCCTGATCAAGCTGCTGTATTTGGGGGAGGCCGTATCCAACGGAAGCATTCTGGTGGACGGCATGAACCTGGCCCGGATTTCCCGATCGCAGGTTCCCCATCTTCGGCGAAAATTCGGTGTCATATTTCAGGATTTCAAACTGATTCCCAGAAAGACGGTTTTTGACAACGTCTCTTTGGTGCTGGAGGTCGCCGGCATGAACCCCCGCGACCTTCAGGACCGCGTCATGGCCGCCCTGGAGCAGGTGGGGATCGCGGACCGATTCAATGAATTCCCGCCGGTGCTGTCGGGGGGAGAACAGCAACGGGTGGCGGTCGCCCGGGCCATCGTCGGTGAGCCGAAAATCATTCTCGCCGATGAACCCACCGGCAGCCTTGATCCGGACTCCGCGGATCAGATTTTCGGTCTTCTGGACGCGGCGCACAAACTGGGCGCCACCCTCATTATCGCCACCCATGACCAGCAGATGATCAATCATCACCGCGGCAGGACCATTCGGCTGGAAAACGGCCGCATGGAAAACAATCATTTACAGCACATGACGGAGTGATGATGTTTCCAGCGGCGAAACGGGCGCTTGTCGATATCTCCAGCCACAAATACCTGCATGTGCTGTGCATCATCACGATTGCCCTGTCCGTATTTATCGTCAGCGCCTTTACCCTGTTCTACATCAACGCCACCGAGATGCTGGATGCCTGGCAGAAAGGGGTCCGGATTATCGCCTACCTGAACGATGATGTGAAGGAACCGCAACAAGCCGCCCTCATGGAAACCATAGGCAATTTCAAGGGCGCGGAAGACGTCGTATTTATTCCCAAAGAGGCCGCTTTTGAGGACCTTAAGCGCAAAATCGGCGAGCAGTCCTCCCTGCTTGAGGGGCTGGATAAAAACCCCCTGCCGAACGCCCTGGAAATAGGCCTGGCGGACGCATACCGCAGGCTGGCGGATATCGAAGCCCTGGCGGCAAGGATCGCGGCGCTCTCCGGGGTTGCCGACGTCGAGTATGCGGAGAAATGGCTTCATCGGTTCATCGGCGTGTATACCCTTTTTAAGGTGACCGGCCTGGTGCTGGTGGT
>CAZFWD010000022.1:0-2539 GCA_964522535.1 uncultured Desulfonema sp. | reverse complement strand
GCTCTGGGACGCCTTCGGCGAACTGTCCCTCGCCTACGCACTGGCCGGCGCGGTTTTTGTGGGCGGCAGCCTTGCGCCGCTGGGCGGCCAGAACTTTCTGGAGCCTTTGATATGCGGGGTTTCCCCGGTCATCGGCCCATTCTGGGAAAACTTTGCCTGGGTGGGGGATGCGGCGATCACAAACGGGCTGGTCTGCAAGGCCGACACCTGGCAGACGGTGTCCGCCGAGCTGATAAAACGGCTGAAGCACCCGGCCCCCAAAGAAACCGTCCGCAGGGCCGCGATCGGCTATATTCAGGAGCGCATGGGCGGCACGGTTCAGGCCTGCGAGGCGATCACGGCCGCGCTGGAGGAACCATTCCAATTAAACAGAGGGCCTTTGAAATGAGACCGTCGAACACATGCTACGCCATCATTCCGGCCCGCTATGCTTCCACCCGGTTTCCGGGAAAGCCGCTTGCACAGATCCACGGAAAACCCATGTTCTGGCATGTATACCAAAACGCGCGACAATGCGAACAGCTTGCAGATGTCGTCCTCGCCACCGATGATGAGCGGATCGCGCAGGCCGCAAAAGCCCTGAACGTAAAAACGGTGATGACCCTTAAGGACCATCAAAGCGGCACGGACCGCGTGTTTGAGGCGGCATGCCAGCTAAAGCTTCCCAAGGATAGCGTGATCGTCAATATCCAGGGGGATGAGCCGGCCTTGCACCCGAAGATGATCGCTGCGCTTGTCGCCCCGTTTTCAGACCCCGCCGTGAAGGTTACCACCCTTGCCCATCAGATCGACGCGCCCGGTGCGCAAAATCCGGATCAGGTGAAGGTGGTGCTGGCGCAAAACAAGGATGCCCTTTATTTTTCGCGCGCCCCGATCCCCTGCCCCAGGGGCGGGGAAAAGGGTCAATTTTACGGGCATATCGGCATCTATGCCTTCCGCTTTAATACCTTAAAACGGTTTGTCTCCCTGCCCTGCGGAAAAATCGAAAAAATTGAAAAACTCGAACAGCTTCGGCTTCTGGAAAACAACATCCCTGTTTGCGTGGTGATTACCAAACACAAAAGCATCGGCGTTGACCGGCCCGAGGATATTCCAAAGGCCGGCCGAATGATAAAACAACTCTCCATGACCTTAAGGAAAGGCAAATGATCTGGAAAAATGCCTTAATCCGAATCCACTCGCTGTTCAACAATAAAAAGGTGCGCAAGACGATGCTGAAGCTGCGCATCCCCCTCGGCGTTGTCGTGTTTGCGCTGCTTGCCACCCAGCTTCGAAAAGAATGGTTTTTTCCAGGTCTGGCCGTGTCGGTAATCGGGGAGATGCTCCAGGTGTGGTGCTTTTCCACCATAAAAACAAACAAACAACTCGCCGTTGTAGGCCCCTATATGTTTGTGCGAAACCCCATGTACATCGGAAGATTTTTTCTGATCTTCGGGGTGGTCATGATGACCGGAAATCCTTGGATCATGGCCGGTTTTGCCGTGCTTTATTATTTTTACATGGTCAACCGGGTCAGACGGGAGGAAAAGGTTCTGGCCGAACTATTCGAGAAGGATTACGCGGGGTATTGCCGGGACGTGCGTCCCTACCTGCCGGGCCTGAAACGGTTTGACCGCAGGCGGCTTCTGTCGGTCAACATGGAAAGCTTCCGCCGAAACCACGCCTTAAGCAACCTGCTGGTGACCGCCGGGGGCTATATCCTCCTCTATCTGCTGACATTTATCTGGCCAGTGAGCCGGTTCCTATGACCGGCGATCCCGTCGGGTCCCCAGGGGATAGCCTTTGAAAAACCACAGGCAGCGTTTTTTTTCCATGGCTGATAGCCGGGCCATTCGCGCGCTGTCAAGGGATTCAGGCTGCTTACTTTGCCAGCTTTTGTAAACGCCCGACAGATCGATTTCTTTGAGCAGCCCGTGAAGAAACCGGGGTACCCGCTCCAGGTTGAGGCTGGATTGAAAATCCAGCAGCGCCGGTTTCCCTTCATCGGTCACCAGGATATTGCGCCGGTTTCGAATATCCAGATGCACCATTCGCCGGTCATGCATCATGCCTACCAGCTGTTCAAGCCCGTAAAAATACACCTCGCTGATGGATTCGGCAGGGGTTTTTCGAAGGGTCTTTCCGGGAATATGCCGGTAGCATACCGCATTTTCATCCAGAATAAACGGCTCCTCGGGTATGCCGGGGATTCTGTTTAAACGGCTCAGCGCCCGGTACTCCCGCCTGACCATGATCCGGCCCCAGGTCCTTCGAACCCAAAACGGGCATGGCGCAAAATCCTTGATCACCCAGTCGACTCCGCCCTGCCGGTAAAGATAAAGGTCCGCGTTGGCCCACCTTCCCCGAGACAGGATCTTGTAACTGCCGGATAAAAACTCTTTTCTGCAAAAAGGCCGCTCCATCCTTACCTCACAAACCTCTGCCAAGCGCCGAAGCCACCCGCTCCCTGACAAACTCGGCAAATACAGGCGCCTGATCCGCCAACGCGATGCGCACCCCGATCACCACGGTATCGATGCCGCCCTTGAACCGAGGGGCG
>CAZFWD010000021.1:0-3740 GCA_964522535.1 uncultured Desulfonema sp. | reverse complement strand
TCGCCACGCAGACTCCGCATCCCGCGCACTTTGTCGGGTCCACCTGGGCGATGGTGCCGCTTGAAAAAATGCTCGCCTTGGACAACAGGGTGACCGCGCGGGAAACCGCGGCTTTGGCCTGGGCGATGGATTCGTCGATGGGCTTGGGATAGTGCGCCATGCCGCAGAGATAAACCCCGTCCGTTGAAAATTCCGAAGGCCCGAGTTTGGCGTGTTTTTCAATAAAGAACCCGTCCTCGCTTATGGCGACCTTAAAGAAGTTCGCCAGGGCTTCATCCTTGTTCGGCACGACCGCTGTTGCCAGGGTGACCAGGTCGGCCAGGATCTCTATGGGACGCCCCAGAATATGGTCCGTCACGGTGACCGCAAGCCCCTTATCCGTAATTTCAAGCCGGGGTTTGTTGTCAACGGAGTAGCGGATAAAGATTATTCCCTTTCCCCTTGCTTCTTTGTAGAGATACTCCTTTTCGCCGTAGGTCCGGATATCCCTGTAAAGGATGTAAATGTTCATATCCGGGTTTTTCTTTTTCAACGCCAGGGCGTTTTCAATGGAGTGGGTGCAGCAGACGCGAGAGCAGTAGGGCCGATGGGGCTCCCGGGATCCGACGCACTGAATGAAGATCGCGGATTTGAGGTTGCCGATCATCGGATCCTCCGCGATGAATTTTTTGTCCAGCTCCAGGCTGGTCAGGATTCGGGGATCCTTGCCATAGGCGTATTCGTCCGGAACATACGGGGCCGCGCCGGTGGCCAGAACCACGGCGCCGTGCTCCAGCACCTGCTGATTTCCGTTTGAGGAAAGGGTGGTCTTGAAGTTTCCGACAAACCCGTCCACGGCCGTGATGGTGGTGTTGAGATGAAGATGAATCTTTTGGTCGGATTCCACGGATTGGATCAGCTCGCAGAGTTTCTCCTGAACCGCCTCGCCGGTGGCGGTGTGATACAGGCTCAGGGCCTGTCCGCCCAGCCGGTCGCTTTTTTCGATCAGATGGGTTTCATACCCCTGAAGGGCGAAACTCAGCGCCGCAGCCATTCCGGAAATTCCCCCCCCGATGACTATGGCCGTATGGTTGACCGGCAGCTCAATTTCTTTAAGCGGCTCCATGAGCGCCACCTTGGCCACGGCCATGCGGACCAGGTCCTTGGCCTTTTCGGTGGCGAGCTGCGGGTTGTTTTTGTGCACCCAGGAGTCCTGGTTTCGAATGTTGGTCATCTCAAACAGGTACTTGTTCAGACCCGCGTTGATTAAGGTTTCCTGGAACAGGGGCTCATGGGTTTTGGGGGTACAGGCCGCGACCACCACCCGGTTGAGGTTTTTCTCTCGAATAATCTGGGTCATGGTGTCCTGGGTGTCCTGGGAGCAGGTATACAGGTTGTCCGTTACGTACTCCACATAGGGAAGGCCGGCGGCATAATCGCGAACAGAGGGCACGTCCACCACGCCGGCGATGTTGGTGCCGCATTTGCACACAAACACGCCGATTTTCGGACGTTCTCCGGCAATATTGGTTTCCGGCACCACGGCCTTGGTTTGGGTCATGGTGCCCCGGGCGCCGGCCAGCAGCTCTTCGGCCGCGGCGGCTGCGGCGCTGGCGTCGATCACCGACTGGGGAATGTCCTTGGGTCCCTGGAATGCGCCGCAGACGAACACCCCTTTTCGAGAGGCGTTGACCGGATGAAACGCGTCGGTCTTGCAGAAGTTGCCGGGGGTCAGTTCAATGTCCAGCCGTCCGGCCAGGTCGATCATCTCCGGCGGGGTCTCAAGCCCGATGGAAAGGACGATCATGTCAAAGATCTCCGATACGGTCTCGCCGTTTTCGGTCACGTACCGGATCGCCAGGGAATGCCCGTCCGAAGCCGGATCCACCGTGTGTACTCGGCTTCGAATAAACCGAACCCCGTGCCGGTCCCGGGCCTCATTGTAGAATTTTTCAAACTCCTTGCCGGGGGTACGCATGTCCATGAAAAAGATGGCGCAGTCCAAGTCCTTTCCGGCATGCTCTTTGGAGATCACCGCCTCCTTGATGGCGTACATGCAGCAGACCGAGGAGCAGTAACTGTTGTTGCAGCGGTTCTGGTCGCGGGACCCCACGCATTGAAACCAGGCGATCTTTTTGGGCTCCTGGTGGTCCGAGGGCCTGACCAGGTGACCGCCGAACGGCCCGGAGGCCGACAGAATGCGTTCGTACTGCATGGCGGTGACGACGTTGGGCAGGCGGTCGTATCCGTAAAAATCGAGCTTTGACGGATTATAGGGGTTGAACCCCGGGGCCAGCACAATGGCCCCCACCTTCAGGTTTTCGGTATGCGGTTTTTCGGTGTGGGTCTCCAGGGTCAGGGCGCCGGCGCCACAGGCCTTGACGCACTCAAAACACTCGCAGCAGACCATGCAGTTTAAGCATTTACCGGCTTCGGCCAGGGCCTGGGTTTTAGTGAGCCCCGTCTCCACCTCATCAAATCCCGAGGGGCGGGGTTTCAGAGGAATGCGGGCCATGTGTTCCCGGGGAAGCTGTTTGATATTTTCGGGAATCGGATTAAATTGCCGTTGCGGCACCTCCAGGGGTTCCCGGCCGGCTTTCAGGTCCTCTCCATTGATATAGCGGCGAATGGACTCGGCGGCCTGGCGTCCGGCCGCTACCGCGCCGATGGCGATCCATGGACCGGACTGGGCGTCGCCTCCGGCAAACACGCCTTTTCGAGTGGTCTCGCAGGTGATGGGATCAGCGATCAGGGTGTTCTTTTTGGTGAGATCCACCCCCGCAGATCCTTTGAGAAACCCGGGATTGACCCGCTGACCGATGGCCGGAATAATGACATCGCAGGGCACCACGAATTCGCTGCCTTTGATGGGCACCGGCCGCCGCCGGCCGCTCTCATCCGGCTGGCCCAGCTCCATGCGGAGGCATTTGAGACCGGCCACCTTTCCGTTTTTTGCGACCACCTCCACGGGGGCCACCAGAAACTCAATCTGAACCCCTTCTTCCAGAGCGTCTTCAATTTCTTCATTGCGGGCGGGCATTTCCGTCCGGGTGCGGCGGTAAAGAATGCTGACCTTGTCGGCCCCCATGCGAAGGGCGGAACGGGACGCGTCAATGGCCACGTCCCCGCCGCCCACGATCACCACATGACCGCTGACCCGCTTGCGTTCGTACAGGGCGCTTTCCCGAAGGAATTGCACGCCGGTGATGACGCCTTCGGTGTCCTCGCCCGGAATGTCCAGTTTCATGCTGGCGTGGGCGCCCACGGCCAGATAGACCGCTTCAAATCCATCCGCCAGAAGGCCGTCGATGGTGATATCCCGGCCCAGAGCGGTGTTATAGCGGATTTCCACCCCCAGCCGAGTGATAAAACGGATCTCTTTTTCCAGCACCGCGGGGGGCAGACGGTAGTCGGGAATTCCCACCCGGAGCATGCCGCCGCCGACCGGCAACGCCTCAAAGACCGTTACCTTAAACCCTCCCAGGGCCAGGAAATACGCGGCGGTCAACCCCGCGGGGCCGGCCCCGATAATGGCGACCTTTTCCTTTCGAGGAATGATTTCCGGAACCGGGGTATCCTCCACATCCACCTGATCCGCGATAAACCGTTTGATGGCGCAGATGGAAACGGGCGCGTCCACCTCCTGGCGGCGGCAGGCGTCCTCGCAGGGGTGGGGACAGATCCGGCCGATCACCCCAGGCAGCGGCAGGGTGCGTAAAATGACCTCCAGGGCCTCGGCATATTTTTTCTGGGACACCAGG
>CAZFWD010000020.1:0-5213 GCA_964522535.1 uncultured Desulfonema sp. | reverse complement strand
AGCCTTCGGTCGGAGGGGAGTGTGAACGCCGCCATGATCGCCGCGTCCTTCGGCGGGGGCGGTCATGCCAACGCCGCCGGTTTTGATATTATCGTGTCTTTGCCGGAGCTGAAATCGATGATCCTGGAGATCGCAAAAAAATTATGATAAGAGGCTGAAATAAAAATTAATAGCAGCTATGCCCCATTGGATGCCGTGCAGGAAACCAGCGGCATCCTGCTGATTGACAAGCCGGTGGGCATCACCTCGGCGGGGGTGGTCAACCGGATTAAAAGGATAGCCGGCATTCGTAAGGCGGGGCATACCGGCACCCTGGATCCCTTTGCCAGCGGGCTGATGGTCTGTACCGTCAACCAGGCCACCCGGCTTTCCCGGTTTTTTCTGTGCAGCCGGAAGAAATACGAGGGACTGCTTGTGCTCGGGGTTGAAACCGACACCCAGGACGCCACCGGCAGGGTTCTTAAAACAAGCCGGGTTGATCATATCCCGGAAGCGGACATTCACGGCGCATGTAAACGGTTTGAGGGTGAAATCGAGCAGGTGCCGCCGGCTTTTTCCGCCTTGAAGCATCAGGGGGTGCCGCTGTATAAATACGCGAGGCAGGGAAAACCGGTGATAAAGCCTCCGCGAAGGGTGTCTGTTTCGTATATTCGCATCGATGAGATAAACCTTCCGGAAATCCGCTTTGAGACCGAATGCGCTTCAGGCACCTATATTCGAAGCCTTTGCGCCGATATCGGCAAAGCCCTGGGGTGCGGGGGGCATTTAAAACGATTGAACCGGATTGAGACCGCCGGGTTTCATCTTGGCGAGGCGATGCCTTTAACGGAAATGGACGCCTTTTCGTCCATAGACGCCTTGGGGAACAGGCTGATTCCCATGGCGGACGCGCTTTTGAGCATGGCCGCTCATGTGGCCGGTTCAAATGTTCTCGAGAAAATCCGGTATGGAAAGCCCCTGACAACAGAGGACATTCCGGCGGGGATGGCCATGGGAAAGGGCGGTTATATCAAAATAACAGACGCCGACAACCGGCTTCTCGCGGTGGTGAGCCCGTCAGGGCAGGAGGGGCGGTATAATTATTGTTGTGTTTTTTATAATTCATAATAGAATAGAGGCACAAACAGACCAAGGAGGGTCATGAGGCTTATGGATTGGCAAAGGAGGAATTTGTGAATACCCCAGCATCAAAAAAAAGGGAGACCATCGAGCGGTTTAAAACCCACGAATCAGACACGGGATCCCCCGAGATTCAGATCGCCCTTTTAACCAATCGGATTTCCCATCTGACGGAACACCTGAAGATCCACGCAAAGGATCATCACTCGCGGCGGGGACTGCTTCTGATGGTGGGCAAGCGCAGAAGGCTTTTAAACTACGTGAAAAACAAGGATGTCCGCAGGTATCGGTCCATCATCAAGGAACTCGGCCTCAGGCGGTAATCCGTTATGGGTCCTTCGCTGAAAAGGGGATGGCCTGCGATCAGGAGATGAAATGGAAATTTCTTTTAAAACGAAAATCGGAGAAGAGACCTTAAGCATTCAGGCGGGGAAGGTTGCCCGGCAGGCCTCCGGATCGGTTGTGGTTCAGTATGGGGAAACCATCCTTCTGGTATCGGTGGTTTCCGAAAAAGACGAAAAGACCGATCGTGATTTTCTGCCGCTTACGGTGGAATACCAGGAAAAAATTTATTCGGCCGGGCGTATCCCCGGGAATTATTTCAGACGGGAAATCGGAAGGCCCAGTGAAAAGGAGACCTTAACCGCCCGCCTGATCGATCGGCCCATAAGACCTCTTTTCCCCAAGAACTACAGGTATGAAACCCAGGTGATCGCCACGGTCCTGTCTATGGATAGGGTCAACGGCCCGGATATTCTAGCGCTCAACGGGGCCTCGGCCGCGCTGATGATATCGGACATTCCGTTTGCCGGGCCCGTGGCCTGCGTTCGGGTCGGTCGCATTGACGGGACCCTGATTGTTAACCCGACCATTGAACAACGGAAGGTTTCGGATATCGATGTGATTGTCGCCGGGTCAAAAACCGGGATCATCATGGTTGAGGGCAATGCGAACATGATCAGCGAATCGGACATGCTGGAGGCGATTTATTACGGACACCAGCAGCTTCAGCCGATCATCGATATTCAGGAAAAGCTGGCGGAAAGTGTTGGGACTCCGAAACGGCCTTTTTCGCCGAAGGAAAGGGACCCCGAGCTGGCCGCCAGGCTTGAGACAGAGGCCCGCGCGAAAATTTCAGAGGCGGTGACCATACCCGAAAAGGTAAAACGCAGGCAGGCGCTGGCCGACATCAGAAGCGGCGTTATGGAAACCTTGGGGGAGGGGTATGCGGAGCGCAAAAAAGAGGTTTTTGAGATGCTGCATGACTTGGAGCGGGACATCTGCCGGGACATGATTCTCAACCAGGGCCGGCGCATCGACAACCGCGCCTTTGATGAAATCCGTCCCATCACCTGTGAGACCGGGCTGCTTCCCCGGGTGCACGGCAGCTCCCTTTTCACTCGAGGGGAAACCCAGGTACTGGCGGCCATGACGCTGGGCTCGGGCCGGGATGAGCAGCGGATCGAGACCTTAAGCGGGGATGAAACCGAGCCGTTTATGCTTCATTACAACTTTCCGCCCTACAGCGTCGGGGAGGTCAAGCGCCTGGGCGGCCCGAGCCGTCGGGACATCGGTCACGGCACCCTGGCCAAACGGGCGATTGAAAAGGTCCTGCCGCCCAAGGAAGGGTTTGATTACACCATTCGGATCGTCTCCGAGGTCCTGGAATCAAACGGGTCCTCCTCCATGGGTACGGTCTGCGCCTCATCCCTGGCCTTAATGGACGGCGGGGTTCCGATCAAGGAGCCGGTTTCCGGTATCGCCATGGGGCTTGTCGCGGAAGGGAACAAGATCGTTATCCTTTCGGATATTCTGGGGGATGAGGATCACACCGGGGATATGGATTTTAAGGTCGCCGGAACCGCGGAGGGGATCACCGCCCTTCAGATGGATATTAAAATCCAGGAGCTTTCCCGCGATATTCTTGAAAAGGCCCTTGCCCAGGCCAAGGCCGGCCGGATGCATATCCTTGAAAAAATGAAGGAGACCATTAGCGCCCCGAGGAAGGAGCTTTCCCCTTATGCGCCGGTGGTTTACCGGATAAACATCAACCCGGAGCGGATCGGCGAGATTATCGGGCCCGGCGGTAAAATGATCCGTGCCATTCAGAGCGAAACCAACACCCAGATCGAGATCGATGACAGCGGTGTGGTGAAAATCTCCTCTTTTTCCAAGGAGGATGGCGATAAGGCCGCCCAGATCGTCAAAGACATCGGCATGGATCCGGAGGTCGGCAAAATATATGAGGGAACCGTGGTCAAAATAACCGACTTCGGCGCCTTTGTTCAGGTCAAGCCCAAAACCGACGGCCTGGTGCATATCTCGGAGCTCGCCCCCTTCCGGGTCAAGAATGTCAAGGATGTGGTCAAGGAGGGGGATGTCGTAAAGGTGAAGGTGCTGGACGTTAAAGACGGCAAGATCCGACTCAGCCGGAAAGCGGCGATGGAAGAAGAGAAATCAAAAGCCGATTCCGAGGGGAAGAATAAAAACTAGACGATCATTGGCCGGGGCCGTTGCGCAATGCCTTCATCAACCCTTATTCGCTGCTGCAGGGTCAGGCCGGAGAGGGACGCGGATATTCCCCTGCCCCGGTATATGACCCCCCATGCGTCGGGAATGGATATCTGCGCGGCGGTGACGTCTTCAGTGGAGATGGCCCCCGGCGACATCGCGCTGATCCCCTCGGGTTTCGCCGTTGCCCTGCCCGAAGGGTACGAGGCGCAGATTCGGCCGCGAAGCGGTCTGGCAGTGACCCACGGCATCGGGATCATCAATTCCCCCGGCACCATTGATGCGGACTACCGCGGCGAGGTCCAGATTGCATTGATCAACCTGGGAAAGACCGGGTTCACCATAAACCGCGGGGACCGGATCGCCCAGATGGTGATTCACAGGGTATACCGGGCCGAATTTTCGGTGGTGGACACCCTTGACGCGTCCCAGCGCAGCAGCGGCGGATTCGGGCATACGGGCGTCTGAATGCCGCGTCATTTCGACATGCCCCTTCACCCTACTTCCAAACATTCGGTTCGTGCCCAGCTCAAGGTGTGCGTGCTGGCCAGCGGCAGCCGGGGCAACGCCATATACGTCTCAAGCGGAGATACCGGGGTTCTGATCGATGCCGGGCTCTCCGGCGCCGAGATTGAACGCCGAATGCGGTTTCGAAAAATCCCCATCACCACCCTAAAGGCCATTATTGTATCCCATGAGCATGCCGATCATATTCGAGGGGTAGGCGTACTTTCCCGAAGGCATCATCTTCCGGTGTATATCTCCGAAAGAACCGCCAAAACGGCCGCCGCGCAGCTCGGCCGGATCACTGGATTTCATTATTTTTCATGCGGTTCGGCCTTTACCATCAGGGAGCTGAATATCCGGCCGTTTTCCATTTCCCATGACGCCGAAGACCCGGCCGGGTTCACCATTGAATGCAACGGGGGATGCAACGGAAAAAAGATCGGAATCGCCACGGATCTGGGGATCGCCACCGCCATGGTGAAGCAGCATCTCAAGGGTTGCTGCTGCCTCATCCTTGAGGCCAACCACGATCTTGCCCTGCTGGAACAGGGGCCTTACCCCTGGCCGCTCAAGCAGCGGATTCGAAGCCGCACCGGGCATCTGTCCAATGAATCCGCGCAAAAGCTGTTGCGGGAGGTCATGCACGACCGGCTCGCCCATGTGATTCTGGCCCACCTGAGCGAGATCAACAACACCCCGGAAAAGGCCTTGAGCGTCGTCTCCAGGGGGTTTACCCACAACCCGCCGGCCTTTATAGTGGCCTCCCAGGATCAGCCCGGACCCCTCATCCGCATCCCCGAATAAGGACCGCAAAACTTGAAAAACCTGGTCCTTCGGGCCAGGTTTTTTATTTCAAGTGGTTAAAGCCGCCTTGACGGATTCGGCGGCCGCTTCGATGCGGACCCGGGCGGTGTTGACGACCAGGTCATAGTGGAGCGGGTCCGAGACATCCGCGTAAAAATATTTTCGGGAAAAGGCCCTGCGGTCCGCGTCGGTCTTTAGGATCCGCTTTTGCGCCTCGGTTTCCGAAATCTCCAATGCCTGAGCGATGTTTTGAATTCGAACGGCCACGGGCG
>CAZFWD010000019.1:0-6528 GCA_964522535.1 uncultured Desulfonema sp. | reverse complement strand
CTCTAATTTTTTCCAAATGTAAAAATGTGAAGGGCGTCCCCCAAACCAGTCCCCCAAACCTACTCATACAAACGATCCAGGCGGGGCTTGTATTTTTCCTCCACCACCCGCCGTTTGACCTTCATGGTGGGCGTCAGTTCGCCGGTTTCAATCTGAAACGGTTTCGGGACGATCACGAACTTTTTGATGGTTTCAAAGTTTGCCAGGTGGCTGTTGGCGCTGTCCACGGCCTTCTGGATTTCCTTGACAACGGCGTCATGGCGGATCAGCGCATCATAATTTGTTGCGTCCATGCCGTTTGCCTGAGCCCAGGCCGCAAGATTTTCCGGTGAAAGGGAGATCAGGGCGGAAAGAAACTTCCTGCGGTCACCGTGCACCAGGGCATACTCGATCAGCGGGTGATTGAGCAGCAGGTTTTCAATATTGGACGGCGTGACGTTTTTCCCGCCGGAGGTGATGATAATGTCTTTTTTTCTGCCCGTGATCCAGAGGAACCCGTCTTCGTCGATTCGGCCGAGATCCCCGGTATGAATCCAGCCGTCTTGCGTCAGCGTCTGGCGGGTGAGCTCCGGTTGATTGAGATACCCCTTGAAAACAATGTCGCCCTTGACCATGATTTCGCCGTCATCGGCGGTTTTAAGGGATACGCCGGGGACTGCCTTTCCCACGGAGCCGAACCGGTAGGCGTCCGGCGTGCAAAGGGTGCAAAAACACGAGACCTCCGACTGCCCGTACCCCTCCAGAATGAGCATGCCGCAGGCGTGGAAAAATTCAAGGATCTCGACGGCGATGGGCGCGGCCGAAGACAGGAAATACCGGACCCGTCCGCCGAAGATCTCCCGAATCCGTTTAAATACCAGCCGATCCGCCAGGGCGTATTTGACCTTCAGTCCCGGCGGCAGGGGCCGGCCCTCCTGTATTTTTCGGCTGGCGGACCGGCCCACGCCCTCTGCCCAGGTGAACAACCTTTGTTTGATCACGGGCGCGGCGCTAACCTCCGACCGAATGCGGGCATAGGCCTTTTCAAATATTCGAGGAACGCTGCCGAAAAAGGTGGGGCGGATCTCCTTGATGTCGACTAGAATTTTGGTGATGTCTTCCACATAAGCCGCCCGAATGCCGCGCCGAATGCGCATAAACTGGGCCGCCCGTTCCCCCACGTGGGACAGGGGCAGGAAAAACATCATGACATCCCCCACCTCCCGGTCCTGGATCAAATCCAGGGCGTTGAGCTGAGCGAGGAAATTTTTGTGGGTCAGGCACGCGCCCTTGGGCGGGCCGGTGGTGCCGGAGGTATAAATGATGATGGAAAGATCCGACGGCCGGATTCGACCATATCTTTTTTGGACTAAATCCGGATTTTCGGTCAGGGCATCATCGCCTTTTTGAACAAACGCATCCAGCGAAAGAATTTTGTTTTCATTGTTTTTCCCATCCCAGACCACAACCTGCCGCAGGTTGGGCAAATCGGGAAAATGGGAGGACAGCTTTTTTAGCTGAATCGGATTTTCGATAAAAAGAAATGATGAGGCCGAGTCCTTGAGGATGTAGGCGGACTGCTCGCCGGACAGGGTCTGATAGATCCCGATGCTCACCCCTCCGGCCTTGAGAATGCCGATATCCGACAGGGTCCATTCCAGGCGGGTATTGCCGAGTATTGCCGCACAATCACCGGGCTGCATGCCGGATGCGATCAGGGCCGCCGCAATCCGGTCTGTTTTTTTGTCCACCTCCGCCCAGGTGACCGGATGCCAATTGCCCTGGCGCTTCACCAGAAACGCGGTTTTATTCGGGTCCTTGCGGCAACGCGCCAAAACCATCTCGACCAGATTTTCCATACCCTTTCCTTCTCAGAAAAATCTCCGATCAACGTTCCGGAAACAGGGATGAATGTTTTGCTTCGGAAGCGTATCCCCTATTTTTCTTTTACATTCGATGCGGCCGGCCGTGCGGCCTCAAGAAAAGAGACCCAGTCGGCCATCTGCTGAAGGGTCTTGGAAAGATGCCAGCGGCCCTCTGCAAAGGCCCCGTAATCCGCGCCGCCCATGGCCGAGGCAAACCGGGTGGAATTGGCGTAGAAGAGCCACTGCTCGACCCACATGCGCTCGATGGACTCGTCAAAGAGGCTGTCCTTTTGCGCAAGGCGCTTTTCCCATGCGGAAAGCAGAATCTTGGTCGCGGCAAGGGTCATGGCGTTGCTGGTTTTTATGGTGTTTTCCATCTTCGTGTAGTGGTTCTCGACCCACTGGGTGGCGTGGCACTGAAGACAGACGGCCTTCATGGCCGAGCCTCTTTTGTCCTGCTCTCTCTCGTCGATGAGAAAGCCGAGTACCGGCTCCCCGGTGAGCTCCGTGGGAAGCGGAAGGCCGGCCTTGTTGACAATGATCGTGGTATCCGGGGCTTTGGGATGAGGGTGGGCGTAGATGAGGCCGAGAAGACGCCATGGGCTTCGATCGTTCATTTGATGGCTTCGCCGGGCAACCATCTCGCCCGCCTCGTTTACGATAAGGCTTGCGTGGCAGACCGCGCAGGTGGGCGCGCTGAAGTCCTTGCCTGCGGTCCAGGGGACCGCGTTAAAATCCCATGCGCCGCTCATGGAGGCGTAAAGGTTTCCATGCTTGCTCACCTGATAGACCCTGTAAGCCGGAACATCCGGCCCCTTGTGGCACTCGGAGCAGGTGGCGGGCTTTCGGGCCATTTCGATGGAAAAGGCATGCCGGGTATGACAGGACGCGCAGCTCCCCTCGGACCCGTCCGGGTTGATCCGGCCTACGCCGCCGTTGGGCCAGCCGGAAAGCACGGGGAAGGTCATCCCGCCCATATCGGTCTCCCTTTCCTTCATCCCCGTCACTGTTATTTTAGTGCCGTGACAAGAGAGGCAGGAATCCTCCTGGCTGAGGCCGTCCACCCCCGTCCACACAACCTTCCCCTCCTTAAAGTCATAAATCGCGTTGGTCTTGTCCATGAGGTCCTTGAAAACAGGGTTTTTCATGAGATTGGGATAGGCCTTGGACATGAGGTTTTCGCCGAACTCCGCGACCTCCTGGGGATGACAGGCGGCGCAGTCCCTGGGACTCACCACGATATGAACATCATAGCCGTTGTGCTCGAAGCCGGCGTTGTTTTTGTCCGAATTCAGGGTATGGCACTCGGCGCAGCCGACCGCCGTGCCTTCCATGCCGTCCGGAGCAGCCGAAACGGACATGCGCCGCTCAAGCTTCGGTTTCTTCAACGCCTCGCCCGGGGATACGCGCGCATGGCGGCTGTTTTTCCAGTCCGCGGCAATCCCGGGGGTGACCGTCTCATGGCATTCGAGACAGGTCTCGGTGGCCTCGCTTAACGTTCCTGCCGGGGCCCAGGAAGGGAAAAGACATAGACTGATGATTCCAAAAAGGAAACAGATCGATACGATTTTCATAAATGGGGTCAAATCTCCGCTTGGCTCTTATTCATCATGCGCTGCAATTTTTCTACATGCGCCTTGAGTTTGTGATTCCTATCCGGATTTCCTGTTTAAAAAAAATGAGATTATTTTTTAGCATTATTTTAATAAAAAAACAAAGTTTTTTAGGGCGGGTCTGTGATGCCTGTTCAAAATAAAAGCGGAATATTGTTTTTAAATCTTCAAGATTTTTGATATTTAAATAGAATCGATTCAAACCGGCCCGAAGCGGCGGATATCCAAAAACATAAAAACGGAGGAATATTGCAAACCCGTGTGCTGATCATCGGCGGCGGCGCCACAGGCACCGGCCTGGCCCGGGACCTGGCGTTGCGAGGGGTGGCATGCATCCTCGTGGACAAGGAGGATATCAACGCCGGGGCCTCGGGCGCCAATCACGGCCTGCTCCACAGCGGCGCCCGGTATGTCTCCCGGGACCCCGAGGCCGCCCGGGAGTGTTGGGAGGAAAACCGGATTTTAAAAGCCGTGGCCCCGGCCTGCATCGAGCAAACCGGCGGGCTTTTTGTGGCGGTGCAAGGCGATGACGAGCTGTTTATCGCGGATTTTCCGGGGTATTGCGAGAAAACAGGCATCCCCTGCACGCCCGTGGATGTTCAGGACGCCCGGGAGATGGAGCCCGCTCTCTCGGAGAAGCTCATCGCCGCTTATACGGTGGAGGACGCCACCATCGATCCTTTTAAGCTGGTGCTGGAAAACATCACCGAGGCCCAAAGCCTGGGCTGCCGGTTTTTCAGGCGGATGAAGATGGCGGGGTTTGAAAAGGAAGGGCATCGCATCCGCCGCGTTGATCTGGAAAACCGGGAAACCGGGGAGCGGCTGGCGGTGGAGGCCGATATGGTGGTGAACGCCTCCGGATCATGGGCCGGGCAGATCGCGGCCCTGGCCGGGGCGGCCATCGATGTGGTCTATTCCAAGGGGACCCTGGTGGTCACCCACAGCCGGGTCACTCAGCGGGTGATCAACCGCCTGCGCCCGCCTTCGGATGCGGATATCCTGGTGCCGGGCGGCACGGTTTCCATCATGGGAACCACCTCGGTTCGCATGAACTCCCTTGAGGATATCCAACCCACAGTGGCCGAGGTGGACCGTATCGTCGACGAGGGCGCCGTCATGATACCCCGCCTGGATACCGCCCGCTATATTCGGGCCTATGCCGGGGTGCGCCCGCTTCTGGGCGGAGGCGGCGGGGACGACCGGTCCGTGAGCCGCGGGTTCGATCTGGTGGACCATGCGGCGGCCGGCATCGACAACCTGGTCACGATTACTGGCGGAAAGCTCACCACCTATCGCCTGATGGCCGAAAAGACCGCCGACCTGGTCTGCGAAAGGCTTGGGGTTTCCGAACCTTGCCGCACCCGGACCCAGCCCTTGGCCGTTCATGACCAGACCCGCTGGGCGTTGCCGGGGTTTTCTCCCCGGGAGTGGTTCAAGGGGCATGATCCCGAAGACCTGCTGCTCTGCGAATGCGAGATGGTGCCCCAGAGCGCCGTGGATCAGATCATCGCCGGGTTTGACGTGTTTGAAAAAAAGGTGGACCTTGCCGGCATCGGCAAACGCAGCCGCATCGGCAAAGGCTCCTGCCAGGGAAGCTTCTGCAGCATTCGGGTGGCCGCCTACCTGTATGACCGCGGGGTGGCTTCCGCACGCCAGGGGACCGCGGACATCAAAACCTTTTTGAATGAACGCTGGAAGGGACAGCGCTGCCTGCTCTGGGATTCACCCTTAATCCAGGCGGAGCTTCAGGAGGCCATGCACTGCGGGCTTTTTGGCCTGGAGCTTCTATGATGACCCATGTAAATACCTATGAGAGCGAGCTTGCGATCATCGGCACCGGCCTGGCCGGCATGGCCGCCGCGCATTTCTCGCAAAGCCTGGGCATTGAGACCGCGCAGATCGGGGTGAGCAGCTCGGCGATTTACGCCAGCGGCTACATGGACCTGCTGGGGGTCCATCCGCTTGAGAGCCGGCGCATCTGGAATGACCCCTGGAGCGGCATCGACGCCCTGATCAAGGATCAGCCTTTTCACCCCTATGCCCGGTTGACGCGGGCGGAGATTCAGCAGGCTTTTGATGGGTTTCTGGGATTTTTGGCCGGCATGGGGTTTGCCTATGAGCGCCGGGAAGGGGCCAACAGTTTGGTCATCACGCCGGTGGGGACCCTCAAGCCCACCTATGCCGTGCCCGCGTCCATGTGGGCCGGGGCCGCGGCCTGCGAAAAGAGGCATCCCTGTTTGATCGTGGATTTCTGGGGGTTAAAAGGATTCAGCGCGACTCAGATTACGGAAATGCTTGCCCCGTGGCCTGGACTGCGGCCGCTAAGAATACCGTTTCCGGTGGTCGGTCCCTCCGCAGACCTGTATCCCGAGCAGATGGCCCGCTCCCTGGAGGTTGAAAAGAACCGGGTAAGGCTGGCGGAGGATATTCGGCCCCACCTTATGGACACCCAGGCCGTGGGCATGCCGGCCGTGCTGGGGATCTATAAAAGCGCCGTGGTCAGGGCGCACCTGGAGGATCTGCTTGGGGTGCCGGTTTTTGAGATTCCCACCATTCCGCCTTCTTTGCCCGGGGTCCGGCTGAAAGAAGGGTTTGATGCGGAAATCGCCCGAAAAGGGGTCCGGCTGTTTGCCCAGAAGCGGGTGCTCAAGGTCGAAAAGGAAAAAAACAAAAGCTTTGTTTTAAGCGTGGGCGACCGGGCGACCGGAGAGATCAGCGACATCGTCGAAGCCAAGGGGGTGATCCTGGCGGCGGGCCGGTTTCTGGGAATGGGGCTGCGGGCCAACAGAAAGGAGATCATCGAGCCGCTTTTCGGCCTGCCTGTTTTTCAGCCCGGAAAAAGGGTTCAGTGGCACGAGAGTGATTTTTTCAATCCGGCCGGACACTCGATCAATCAGTCCGGCCTTGAAACCGATGTGCTGTTCCGGCCGCTTGACCGGTCCGGCCATCCGGCCCATGAAAACCTGTATGCGGTCGGCTCAATCCTGGCGCATCAGGACTGGATGCGCCAGAAATGCGGCGCCGGCCTGGCCATCTCCACCGCCTACGCCGCGGTGCGGGCGTTTAGGGGG
>CAZFWD010000018.1:0-2811 GCA_964522535.1 uncultured Desulfonema sp. | reverse complement strand
CCGATGGCGAGAGGCGCCCCTTTTTTTCCCAGAATGCACTCCCCTTCACACTGAATCTCCTGGGGGCAGACCCGTCCGCAGATCGCCGGAAGGCTGTTTTTTCCCCAGACCTTGCGGATGGCCGCCTTGAAATCCCCTTTAGCCACCAGCCCCACAAAACCGGGGATATCCACCTGAACCGGGCATCCGGTCACGCAGGAGGGTTTCTTGCACTGAAGGCAGCGCTGCGCCTCCTTTATCGCCGCATCCCTGGCGTATCCCAGGGGAACCTCTTCAAAATTCCTTTTTCGCACATCCGGTTTTTGCTCCGGCATGGGTTGCCGGGGTATCTTTTCACTGCCCGAAGACTTTTCAGCCATTGTTTTCTCCTCCAAACATTCCAAAACCATTATTGCCGATCATTACCGGGCGTCTCTTACCCTGCAGTATTCGTCGAATGCCTTTTTTTCTTCATCTGCATACGCCCTGAGCCTTTTCATCAGGCCGTCGAAATCCACCTGGTGCCCGTCAAACTCCGGGCCGTCCACGCATGCAAACTTGGTCTGGTTGCCCACGCTGACCCGGCCCCCGCCGCACATGCCGGTCCCGTCGATCATGATCGGGTTTAAGCTCACCAGGGTTCTGACGTTGTATTTCTTGGTCAGGGCGGAGACGAATTTCATCATGGGGACCGGTCCGATGGCCACCACCAGGTCCACCTTGTTGTTTTCAAGAACGTCCTTTAAGGCATCCGTGACAAACCCCTTGCGGCCGTATGATCCGTCATCCGTGCACACGAAAAGCTCATCGGAGGCCGAGCGCATCTTATCCTCCAGGATCAGCAGCTCCTTGTTTCTGGCCCCAACAATACTGAGCACGCGATTCCCGGCGTTTTTAAAGCCCCGAGTGATGGGAAACAGCACGGCGATGCCGGTTCCCCCGCCGACGCAGGCCACGGTTCCAAGTTTTTCAATATGGGTCGGCCGGCCCAGGGGTCCGATCACGTCCTGGTATCCCTCCCCAACGGCCAGGTCCCTGAACTTGGCCGTGGATTTGCCGACCACCATATAAATAACTGTGATCGTGCCTTTTTCCAGATCCAGGTCGGATATGGTCAAAGGAATCCGCTCCCCGGCCTCATCGGACTTTAAGATCACGAACTGGCCGGGTTTTGCCTTTTTCGCAATCAACGGCGCCTCGATCTCATTCATGATGACGGTGCCTTCCGCCATCTCCTCTCTTTTAACAATCTTAAACATGCAACACCTCCATGGGATTTAGAACCCAAAACTCCTTTATCGATTGATCTGCAAACGGCGAAATGCGAAATATATACTTTTATGTTTTTAAAAATCAACCCAAAAAAATCGCCTATTTTTTTCGCGGCATGTCGCCTCAACCCTTCAAAAATTTTTGAACCAAAGACTTGATCCCTTCCACATCGTCGCAAGGTTTCCACACCAGTTCCGAATCTTTTTTAAACCAGGAAATCTGGCGCTTGGCATACCTTCGAGTATCCCGTTTCAGGGTTTCCACCGCCTCGTTCCAGGGCATACGGCCGCTCAAATAACCCGTCATGTGCCGGTAACCGATGGCCTGCATGGGTTTCAGGCTTTCCGAATACCCCCGTTGTAAAAGCCCCTTCACCTCATTTTGCAGTCCCTTTTCGATCATTTGATCCACACGCACATTGATGCGATCATACAGGGCCGCTCGATCCATGTTCAGGCCGATCTTCAATACGTTGAAGGGTTGTTCTCTGAACCCATGCCTTTTGTGGTATTCGGACAGGGGCACACCCGTAATCTGATGTATTTCAAGCGCTCGAATGACCCGGTAGGTATCATTCGGATGAATCCGGCTTGCCGCCTCGGGATCGCAGGACTTGAGCCTGTCATGCATAGGCCTACCGCCCAGACGGTTTGCCTCGTCCTTGAGCTTTTGGCGGATCACCGGGTCGGAAGGGCTTGCCCCGCATAGGCCGTGAAGCAGCGCCTTGATATAAAGACCAGTTCCGCCCACCACAAAGGGAATCATTTTGCGTGCCTGAATCTGATCAATGGACTTGCGGGCGGCTGCGGCATACATCGCCGCGTCAAACGGTTCATTCGGGTCCACCAGATCCATCATGAAATGATCAACCTCCGCGCGCTCATGCGGACTCGGCTTGGCCGTGCCGATATTCATATACCGGTAAACCTGCATGGAATCCGCGCTGATAACCGCGCCGTTGAACGCCCTGGCCAAAACCAGTGAAACAGAGGTCTTTCCGATCCCCGTGGGCCCGCAAATGACGACAAGCTTGGATGTAGCGACAGCATCCATGAAGACCGACCCTCAAAAATTCTAAAACCGCATCAATTCCGAACCCTTTTTATACCCATGACTCAATTTTTTTACTTAAAATTTTATTGACATCATAAACAATTACAGATATCAAGATTTTTTAATTTAAAAATCGCTATTAAAAAATCTCTTTATCCATAATATCCAATAGTTTCAATTTGGCACTCGGGTCAGGCGCGGCATGCGCCTGACCACGCACCTGTAAAGAGGAGACAGCTATGGCCAAAAATCTTGTGGGATCGGTGTTGGTGGTCGGCGGCGGAATCGCCGGAATGCAGTCGGCCTTAGACCTTGCGGATTCCGGATATTACGTCCATCTGGTTGAAAAAAGTCCGTCCATCGGCGGGGCCATGTCCCAACTGGATAAAACCTTTCCGACCAACGACTGCGCCATGTGAATCATCTCGCCCAAACTGGTCGAGGTCGGCCGGAACTTAAATATCGAGCTGCACACCCTTTCCGAGGTCGCCGCTGTCAAAGGGGAAG
>CAZFWD010000017.1:0-25009 GCA_964522535.1 uncultured Desulfonema sp. | reverse complement strand
CCGGTTTGCGGAATTTTTGTTAGATTCCATGGCGGAAGGGGTGTTCACCTTGGATGCCAGGGGACGGATCACCTCGTGGAACCCGGCCATGGAACGAATCACCGGGTATACCGTCCACGAATCAATTGGACAATCCTGCAGAATCCTTAGTTTTTCAGGCTGTCTGGACGGTCTGTGCCCCGGAGACCCCGGTTCATGCGGGATTTTTGAAAAAGGCGGGATTGAACCCAAGGAATGTAAGTTTCAGCATAAAGACGGGCAGTTCGTGTCCGTGATTAAAACCGCCCGGGTGGTCAAGGATGAAACCGGTTCGGTCATCGGGGTGGTGGAGACCTTAACCGACCTCACCGAACTGATTTCCGCCAAACAAAAAATTAAGGAGGCGGAGCAGAAACTGGCTGAACGGCATCAGTTCGGAAACATTATCGGCAAAAGCCGCGCGGTCCTGGAGGTGTTTGAGGCCATTACCGTGGCCTCCCGCAGCGACGCCACGGTTCTCATTCAGGGGGAAAGCGGCACCGGCAAGGAACTGGTGGCCGGCGCCATCCATTACAACAGCGATCGTTATCAAAAACCTTTAATTACAGTTAGTTGTAGTGCACTTCCGGAGTCCCTGCTGGAAAGCGAGCTCTTCGGTCATGTCAAGGGCTCTTTCACCGGCGCCCACAGGGATCGAAAGGGACGGTTTGAAGAGGCTGACGGCGGAAGCATTTTTTTAGATGAGATCGGCGATATCAGCCCGTTTATTCAGCTCAAGCTGCTTCGGGCGATTCAGGAGCGCCAGATTGAAAGGGTCGGGGAATCCAGGCAGCGAAACATCGATATACGGATCATCGCGGCCACCCACAAGGATTTGTATTCCCTTGTCAAGGAGGGCCGTTTTCGGGAGGACCTCTATTACCGTTTAAAGGTCTTTCCCGTCTACCTTCCGCCGCTGAGGGAGCGTCGAAAGGATATCCCGCTGCTGACTGCGCATTTTATATCCACGTTTAACAAAAAAACCGGCAAAAAAATCAGCGGGGTCTCGCCCGAGGCGTTGCGGATGCTGATGGATTACGACTGGCCCGGCAATGTTCGGGAGCTTGAAAACGCCGTGGAGCATGCCTTTGTCCTGTGCGGCAACGCACAGATCGACATCTTTGACCTTCCGGTGGAGATCCGGCAGATGAAGATCAGAGTCATATCTTCTGAAAATCCCAACGGTTTTAATCCTATTGGGAAAAAACCGACCCGATCCATTCTCATCGATCTGCTCAACGCCTGCGACTGGAACAAGGCCGAGGTGGCGCGACGGCTGGGACGGAGCCGCACATCGGTATGGAAATATATGCAAAAATGGAAAATTCCGCTCAATCGACCGGATGAATAAAAAAAAACGGTCCGCCGGTCCGCGGTTACGACGCCCGCGAACCGGCTTCCCGCTTGTAAGGAGGGTGGCATTTAGGAGGTAAAACCAAGCATCCTCTATCTTAATTATACAGCAAGTTATGTGCCAAAAATTTAAAAACATCCATCCGGCTGCCGACGTTCGGATGGAAGACCGCAAAGGAACACGCCATCGTGTTTTTAACCCGACGGATGTTTCACCGCCGCCCGCGTCTGGACTGGGTTCAGATTGAAATCACCTCCCTGTGTGACGGAACATGCATTTATTGCCCTAAAACCGTGTATGCCGGAAACTGGCAAAACCGCCACATGCCGCTTCAAACCTACACCCGGCTGATCCCTTTTTTGAATAAAACCAAGTTGATCCACCTTCAGGGATGGGGAGAACCCCTGGTCCATCCGGATTTTTTCAAAATGGCCGCCCTGGCCAAGAAAACAGGCGCCCTGGTGAGCACCACCACCAATGGAAACCAAATCACGCAGAAAACCGCCGATCAGATCGTGGAAAGCGGCATCGACATGCTCTGCTTTTCACTGGCCGGCATGGACGAAAAAAACGATCGGTTCCGTCAGGGCACGCGCATCAGAAACGTTTTGGCCGCCATTGAGCGGGTTCATCGCGCCAAGGCGGCACGCGGGTCGGATCACCCGGCTGTTCACATCGCGTATATGCTGCTGAAATCCGGCCTGGACGATCTGGAAAAGCTGCCGCGCTTCCTGTTCAGTATTGGCGCCGATCAGACGGTGGTCAGCTCGCTTTCGCTGATCCCCCACGAAGCCCTGATCCCTGAAGCGATCCTTGCGGCAACCCAAGAAGCATGGCGCGAACTGACACAAAGGCTCCTTGGCGCTTATGATCAGGGCAGGCGTCTGAACACGGATATCTGCTTTCACATCGTCTCCCCGGATTGTCAGCTGCGGGCCTGCACCGAAAACATTGAAAACGCCGTGGTGATCGGCTCAAACGGCGAGGTTTCCCCCTGCGTGATGAAAAACCTTCCGGTGACCGGAGACAATTACTATTTTTTTAACCGTCAAAAATTTTTGTATCAAGGGCTTAGCTTTGGAAGCATCGATCAGGAGCCCCTTCATCGAATCCTTCATAAGGAATCCCGCCGGCGGTTTATCCGGCTGGCCCAAAATCGGGTCCCGGCGGCTTGCGCAGGCTGTTACAAACGATGTATTGACCCGATCCAACCGGTTGATCTATGCTTGGTTTAGCGCCTTAATCCTGAAATCCTGTCAAAAAAACAAGAAAGGTTTTAACCATTTTGAATAAAGATAGAATTCATTATACGCATTTAATAATAACATGGCGTTGCTCACCCTTTATCATGTTGTTTTAAAAACTCATTCGGAGTTAAAACCTTAATGCCTTCACACAGCTTTTCCGGAAAATGTTTTTTGTTTCCCGTGATGATGTATTCTGCATTGGCCGCAAGCGCCAAATCCAAATAAATTTGGTCGCCTGAATCCGGCAATTGGATTCCGCAGGCCTTCGGTGTGAAAAGAATTCCCGTCAAATATAAAGCTTGTAAAGTCTTTTCAACTCGCATGCTTTTAAGGGTTTTTTGAAATTTTGGCCGCCTGAGGGTTTCTAAAAGCTCTTTGATCGTGGCCTCACAATAGCAAACGCGATAATTGGAAAAGGCTTTATCAAGAGCCTTAAAACAAGTATCACTCCCAATAAACGCCGATATAAGAACGTTACAATCAACGACGATATTCTTCATTAATTTTTAGATTTCTTTGCGGCGCGGGTTTCTTGAACGGCTTTAGTGGCTATTTTCATAAGTTCATCATCGTTTTTACCAGCAAAAGCACTATCTGGCGCATTCTCCGAAAAAGCTTTCCTGAATTTCTCAAGAACGGCTTTACGGTCTGTTATTGTTTTGGGAACAAATAAAATCCCATCGTCGCGCAACTCAGCTTCTAATAAGTCGCCTATATCAAGGTCAACGGCTTTTCTAATGCTCGCCGGGATCGTCACTTGAAATTTATCTTTTATTTTTACAAGAGGCATTTTGCTTTTCTCCTTGGTTCCGGTTTTCATGATTTTTAAAATTATTTGTTGGAAAATTCGAATTTCCAACTTAATGATAAAGCATATTTTTGGGGAAAGCAATTTTTTTAAAAAGAGGGGATTTGAAGACCTGTTTTAGCGCCTTAATCCTGAAACCCTGTCAAAAAAAACAAGAAAAGTTTTAACCATTTTGAATAAAGATAGAATTCATTATTTCTTGTTTCCAGTTTCTAGTTTCTGCGGCTATGCCGCTTTAGGTATGGTTAAAAACCTTCAAACCTTTATTATCGAACCAAGGGTTTATCATTTTTTTTGCAATAAGACCACCTGAGGTGCTTAATCAGTCGGATGCCGTACGGGAATTAAAGGGCTTCAAATGCTGTCCAACAGAAAAACCGATGTTGGACAAGAGTGCCCTCGAATATTGATTATACGTCGCTGCGTATAATCAGCGCGCCCATTTTCTTTGACATTTCAATAAAATAAAATATAGAGTCTGAAAAAAGGGTGGAAATGGGTCTTTTACGTCACAACGTGTAATTATTGTTGTGGCATCCAGAAAGGAGGTGGTTGTTGCATAGCAAAGAAAGAAACAATGACCCTAAATGTTAATATTCCAAAAAAAAGGAGATTCAAATGAAAAAGGCTACGGTTTTCGCATGTTTTTTGGTTATAATGGGTGGCATACTGCTTTTCACTTCGGGATGCGCAACTAATGCATTCCCCGGTGGGCCAACGGTTGCAGGCGTTGTCTATACCGAAATAACATCTCCCGCACAATATCTATCAATAGCACTGGATAAGGATGCCAAACCGATGAGAAAGGGAGAATCAAGTAACATGGCATTCCTTGGCATGTTTGCTTTTGGCGATGCCGGCGTTGATGCCGCAATGAGAGATGGTGGCATCACCAAAGTGCATCACATTGACCATACCGTTCAGCACTTTCTTTACGCCATCTACGCAAGAGATAAAACTATCGTGTACGGAGAATAGTGCTGCCCCAACCTTTCAGTTCAGGTGACAGCATTGGCAAAACCGAATGCCTAAAAAAAAAGATTCCAAAACCGGCGGGCTTCCGCTCACCGCCACGGATATTATTTTGGAGAGCATATCCGAGGGGGTGTTCACGGTGGATCTGGACTGGCGGATCACCTCCTTTAACCGGGCGGCTGAAGAGATCACCGGTATTCCCAGAGACGAGGCCATCGGCAAATACTGCTGGGAGGTGTTTCGAACCAGCATGTGCGAGGCGGACTGCCCGCTTCGGCAAACCATGAGCCGGGGAAAACCCACGGTCAGCCCTTCGGTGTACTTTGTCAACGGGGAGCAGCGACGCATCCCCGTCACGGTTTCCAGCGCTGTTTTAAAGGATACGGACGGAAACATGGTGGGAGGGGTGGAGACCTTTCGGGATATCAGCCAGGTGGAAGCGTTGAAAAACGCCCTGGATTCCCGATTCCAGATCGGAGATATGGTCAGCCGCAGCCCGATCATGCAAAAACTGTTTCGGCTTCTGCCCCAGGCGGCTGAGAGCGACAGCACGATTCTGATTCAAGGGGAGACCGGCACCGGAAAGGAGCTTCTGGCGCGGGCCATTCATGATCTGAGTGGGCGGCGGGACAAGCCGTTTATGACCATCAACTGCGGCGCGCTTCCGGACACCCTGCTGGAATCCGAACTGTTCGGGTATAAGGCCGGGGCGTTCACCCAGGCGGTCAAGGACAAACCCGGCTATTTTAAGACCGCGGATGGCGGCACCCTGCTTTTGGATGAGATCGGCGATATCAGCCCCGCCTTTCAGGTCAAGCTGCTGCGGGTGATTCAGGATAAAACCTTTATTCCGCTGGGCTCAACCCGGGAGATCACCTCAAATGTCCGCATTCTTGCCGCCACCCATCAGGACCTGGAGGCCCTTGTGGGGGAGGGCCGGTTTCGGCAGGATCTGTATTACCGGATCAATGTGATCCGGTTGAAGCTTCCGCCGCTTCGGGAGAGAAAAGAGGATATTCCGCTGCTGGTGGAGCGATTCATCGATAAAACCAACCGGCTTCGAGCAAAAACGGTCAAAGGGATCAGTCCGGAGGCCCTGGCCGTGCTCATGGCCCATGATTTTCCCGGAAACATTCGGGAGCTGGAAAACATCATCGAGCACGCGTTTGTGCTTTGCGGAGACGGTCCGATTCTGCCGGAGCACCTTCCGGATCAGTTCCACTCACGGGTTCCCCGAGCGCAGGCCGCGGGCTCCGGCTCCATGGCCTCGGCCAAAAACGCCGCGGAAATGCGACAAATCCGAGATGCCCTGGAGAAAAACCGCTACAACCGTCTGGCCGCGGCCCGCGACCTGGGTATTCATAAAAGCACCCTGTTTCGAAAAATAAAGGCCCTGGGGATCGAACTGCCGGAAACCGACGGCCGGTCCGGCAAAAAACCATAAATCGTTTGACAAGCGGCCCGGCCTTGCCGTAAAAAATAGATCAAAAACAAAAACCTGTGCTTAAAATACGCAAACAGACAGGATTGAAAAATGGCAGACAGCTATTACTACATGTGGGAGTTTGTCACCAGCATGACCATTCTCATCCTGGTCGCCGCCTATATCATCCATGACCGGATTCGGCTGCGTTATGCCGCTCTGGATGAGAAGGAACGGCTCTCCAAGGAAAACCGTTTAAACAGCATCACCATGCTGGTGCTGGGCGCTTGTGCGGCGGTCGGCGGCGCCTGCTGGGCCTATTATGCGAACACCCATGAAATCTACATCACCGCCAGCCTGCGGGGGTTTCATACCATACTTCCGGGCATCCTGATGGGGATTGTCGGCCTGATCCTGCTGGCCGTGGGGGCAAAAAAATATCTCTCCGCCGGAAATTCATAATTACCGAGAATAAAAAAATTCCTGTCCAAAAGGATTTGCCCTCTTACTCTATGGGTTGAGAAATCGGGATCACTACGTTTACGATCGTCCCTTTTCCTGGAATACCGGAAATCTTCAAATGCCCGCCGTGATACTTAACCTGCTCAGCCATTCCCAGCAGCCCGAAGGAGTGTCGGTCGGTAGCCTGCGCCGTGCTTATACCAATCCCGTTGTCCTTTACAATTAACTCGATGATATTATTTTTTTTAATCAAACTGGCTTTCACCCGTGTGGCCTGGGAATGCCGGGCGATGTTGGTCAAGGCTTCCTGAAAGATCCTGAAAATGGCTATGGAAAGCTCATCATTTGTCTCTATGTCCGGGGGATCAACCGTCAGTGTAACATCCATGCCGCTTCGTTTTTGAAAATCTTCCGCCTGCCATTCAATAGCCGCTGCAAGACCCAGGTCATCCAGCAGACTCGGCCTTAATTCCGACGTGATTCTTCGAACCGATTGGATCGCCCCGTCCACAAGGGTCATGGTTGAATTTGCTTTTTGGATAATTTGCTTTTCAGTCCTGGGGATTTTTTTATTAAGCCAGGATAGCTCCATTTTGATGGCGGTGAGCACCTGTCCCAAATCATCATGCACCACTCGGGCAATCCCTTTCCTTTCCTGTTCCCTCACTGATTGAAGATGTTGAGAAAGACGCCGCAGATGCTCACGGGAACGCATTAATTCGATTTCCGCCTGTTTTTGTTTGGTCACATCACGGGTCATCCCGCCAAAGCCGGTCACATTCCCGTTTGCGTCTTTAATTAACGATACTGAGGTGTCAATATCGCCTATCTCCCCATTTTTTTTAATAATTTTCCAATCGGTCCCCTTTGACGCAACGCCGGTTGTGTAAACCTGGTTGAATGTCTGAAACACTTTTTTTGCATTGTCCTTGTCCATCAGGTTCCGGTAATTCATGCCCATCAGCTCGGATTCTGGATAACCGAGTATGTCGCATAGGGCCTTGTTAGAAAAGATCAGATTTCCGGCCAGATCCACTTCATAGTAGCCTTCTTCGATGTTTTCCAAAATGCCGCGGTATTTTTCTTCGCTCTTTTGAAGGGCTGCTTCAGCCTGAATGCGATCCGTAATATCATAGGAAATGCAGCACACGCAAAAAACTTTATTCGAGGCGTCAAGCAGGGGAGACTTGGCGGAAAGGAAGTGACGCATCCGCCCATCGACAACAATTTTCTCCTCAAACTGCATCGGTTTTGCCTCTTGAATCACCTCGGTGCTGTGGGTCATGAGCACATCGGCAATGTCAGCGGGGAGAATATCGTAAACGGTTTTGCCGACAAGTCGCTCACCAGGCAGATGAAAGATGTTTTCGAACGTCTTGTTGACCAATAAAAACTTGCCCTGAAGGTCCATCAGGCAGACCAGGGCCGGGCTGGTGTCGATAATCGATCTCAGCCGGTATTCGCTCTGGCTCAGCTTTTGGTCAATCTCTTTTCGCTCGGTGATATCGGTGGAAACACCGCAAAGGCTCGTGATCTCTCCCGACGCATTCCGAAGAGGAAATTTTTCGGAAATGTAAATACGCAGGCGATCTCTATAAAAGCCTTTTTCCTCAAAGGTCATTGCTTGGCCGGTCTCAAGGACCTTTAAATCGTTTGCCCTGATCTCATCAGACCAATGCTTAGGGAAATAGTCGTATTCGGTTTTACCGAGGATCTCGCTGGGTTCTTCCTTAAGCAGTGTGGCGTATTGCTTGTTGATCATAAGGTATCTGCCTTGTTTATCCTTTTGATAGATAAGTGTTTGAGAATTATTGACGATGGCTGTAAGCCGATACTCGCTCTCAGCCAATGCCGCAGCGGCCTTTAGGTCACCTGAAATATCTTCGATCACGGCCACCCCGCCGGCCACGGTATTGTCATGTGCAAAAACAGGAACACTGCGAGCTTTTAGATGAACGGTTTTTCCGCTGGTGAGTGAGGTATATTCTCCTTCAAAACGGGATTCTTTTCCGTTTAAAGTTTGCTTAAAGGCCGCCAACATACTTTTATTTGTTATATTTTGAAGCATATCAAACCCGATAAGCCGCTCATGGGATGAACCTAAGATATTCACGAGCTGTTGGTTACACTTGGTGATAACGCCGTTTTGGTCGTAATAAAATATTCCGATCGGGGCGATATCAAAGGTCCGATGGTAATGTTCTTCAGCATCTTCGAGTCGTTTTTTTTCCTTTCTGCATTCGGCTAATTCCGCCTTTAGTTTTTTTACCCGATGTTCCAAACCTTCATAGGTTGGTTTGGTTGTCATGTGAATACCCTCCAACAGATAAAAAAATCAAGCAGCCATGCGGGTTTATGATAAAAGATGGGGTTTTTCAATGACGTGCTTGCCCTATTTCACTGTCACATTCTCGGGAAGCCGTCGCGAGAGGATATCCACCGCTTCCTCCACCAGATCGTTTAGGATCTCGGCGGCCGGTTTGATCTCTTGAATTAGACCTGCGATCTGGCCGGAGAACGGCGCGATGTATTCCTCCCTGTTCGCCTGAATGAACATCTCCACCAGGGCGGAGGTCAGCATCATCTGAATGGGAAAGGGCAGGGGATCAAGCCCGGATTGGTCCCAGAGATCGTGGAATTTGTTGTATATGACCCGGGAGGTTTTGCCGGTGTAAAGATAAGACCTTCGCGTATCCTCATCCGTGGCGCGAAGGATCGCCTTTTTCTGGGCATCCAGGGCGCCGCCTTCGGTGGAGGCCAAAAACCGGGTGCCCACCCAGACCCCCACGCAGCCCATGGCCAGGGCCGCGGCCACGCCCCGGCCGTCGCCGATGCCTCCCGCGGCCAGCACCGTCACCGGGGCCGCGGCATCGATGGCCTGGGGCCAGAAGGCCAGAGAGCCGATCCGGCCGGTGTGCCCGCCCCCCTCAGAGCCCTGCGCCACCACCAAATCCGCTCCGGATGCGGCGATGCGTCGAATATTTTTGGTGTTGCCGGCGATGCCGAGGACCTTCATGCCGACCGCGTGCGCGTCTTTGACCATGAACCCGGGGTTTCCCAGGCCGGAACAAAACAGGGGGACTTTTTCTTCAAGGCACACCTTCACCGCGGCATGGGGCCGCATGGTCGTTACATTTAAAGCCACCATCACCTCCACATCCGGCAGCCCCATGTCTTCCTTGATTTTCATCATCCAGTCGTAATGGGCCTTGGGCAGGGTTTTGAGAAGGTCCTTTAGGGGCATGTGCTGGAGGTTTTCCCCGGGACCCCCGCCGGCGTCGGCGGTGATCTCCCTGGGAAACAGCAGGTCCACGCCAAAGGGCTTATCCGTGCGTTTTTTGATTTCCCGGATAGCGTCCCGCATTTCATCGATCTCAAGACCGGCGGCCCCCAGAACCCCCAGCCCCCCGGCCTCGGAAACCGCCACCACCAGCTCCACCGGCGCGCCGGGTCTTTCGCCGATCAGGTTCGGCCCCATGCCGGCGCTAAGAATGGGGTATTCAATGCCTAAAATATCGCAGAGTTTGGTTTTAAGCACCCGTTTTCCCATGAAAGGCTCCTTTTTAATATGTGATATTTAAACCATGTTCATCTTGTTGTGGTGTCGAAAGAAAAAGACAACCCGCATCTTGCCATCGGGGAAGCGCATCGGCGCTATACGCGGATGATCAATTTTTGGAATACCAGGGTAATCCCTGTTAAGAGACATAAACAATTCGATCGCATATCGGCTAATGAAATCTGCAAGCAGGCTGGTTTAGAGCCAAAATTTTAGCCTCCCAACGTATTTCACACCTGCAGGTGTGAAGCGCAGCGGAACACCTGTCTGGTGAAGAAAATGGTTATGCAAAAGAATGATCATTCCTGGGGATTGGTTTCAGCCGATCAATTTGTTTTGCATCAGGGCTGTTCATGGCATGCCAAAGATCCCAGTCCTGTTGCAAACCCAGCCAAAAATCTGCAGATATACCCAAAACACGAGACAGCCGCAAGGCAGTATCCGGAGTTACTGAACGCCTGCATTTAATAATTTCGTTAAGACGCGGGTAAGATACGCCCAGACGGCGAGCAAGTTCTGCCTGTGTCAGATCAAGCGGCTTAACAAATTCTTCGAAAAGCATCTCCCCTGGGTGTGTTGGGGGACGATTTCGAGGCAGCCGCCGCCCAACCACATCATTAGTGATAATCTGTGATTTCAATCTCGTAGGCATGGCCTTCCTCCCATGTGAAACAAATTCGGTATTGCTTATTAATGCGGATACTGTATTGATTCTCCCGGTCGCCTTTCAGTCGTTCCAACTGGTTGCCGGGAGGCACTTTAAGTTCATTAAGCTCTCGAACACGGTTAATTTGATCTAATTTTCGGCGCGCAACCGGCCAAATGGATTGTGGACAGCACCTTCGAGCTGCTTGAGATGCCACACCATCAAAAACATCCTCAGTACCATCTGACTTAAAAAATTTTATCATGGAGCATATTATAATGGGGGTCATTATAGATGTCAATGGATTTAAAAAAGACTCTAACAGGCAAAAAAGGTGACTCGCCGTTTTCTAAGAAAATTTGCCATTCTTGATGCGACTTCGTTGAAGGCCAAATCATCTGGCATCATCTTGGCGTATTTGAATTGGTGCATTATGGATAAATCTTTGCTGGCTAACGGCGCTGCGGATAAGTTGCGAAGGGCGAGACGCCGAAGGCATCATAGCCCTGAGTCAATTTCAGCCGTTTGATGGCCGGCGCGAAATGCCGGACAGAAGGCGGATGGTAATCTGTAGCGGCGATGGCACGGCAGATTACCATCCGCCAACTAATAATATGATATACGTCCCCAAATTTAATTTTGCCCGCTTTATCTTTATCAACCGGTTACCAACGCCTAAAAACCGACTTGTGGATGAAGCCGGTTTCCAGGGCGGAGGAGAACTAATGAAAAAGTGTTAGATTAGAATGTGTAGACCAATCCCACACCGACACTAAAGAACCCTTCATTATCAACAATCGGGGAATCTTTGGCATCGCCTAGCAATCTTGTATAGCTGGCAGAGGTTATGGCAGACCAATTCTGTGTAATTTTGTAATTTGCTTCCAATTCAACGCCGTAGTTTTCAAAGCCACCATCGGCATCATATTGGCTGTAAGTCGCAGAATTTGCAGCTTGTGAAGCAGATACACCGTAAAAGCTCTGGGTGTACTTCTCATCGGCATAGGTGATAAACGTTGCTACACCGACAAACAAGCGGTCTGTCACAGGCGCATCAACGCCAGCAGAAAGTTCCGCAGTTAAGCCATCATGACTTCCAACAGCTTTTGCGACCTCAAGCTCGACTTCAAAAAATCCGATTTCACCCTCGGCAAAAAGAACAACTTCTGCTGCCCCATCGATATCACCCAGCCCATCTAATTCTGTTTTGGCATCTGATTCATCCCGACCTTCGGCATATCCTATAGCAACACCAAAAGCATATTCAGGCTCATCTTCCGAGCGCAGAAGATACGCGCCCAAGCCTCTTTCCAAATTCAGAAAGTAACGATTTTTGTATTCAATGTCGACATAGGGTAAAGCATCAAACTCTGTTTTATCAACACCTGGAGAAACAGGGCCATACTCACCGCTGATTCCGACTGTCACATCCCAATCTTTCCAATTGCGTGTTCCCATTTCTTCTTCACCTTGTTCGTATGAGGCATTTCCCCAGCCGCGTTCCTCGGCATATGCTGCGGCACTTCCCAATATTGTACAAGCCGCGAGCAAAGCTATCATAAGTTTTTTCATAGCATCTTCTTTCAAAGTTGAAAAACGTCACGACCCTGCCCATCTGAGTGAATGGCGTTGTTATGCAATTCGAAGTCGAAAAAATTAGCAAGGTTTGGTCTGAAAAAAAAATGCATCCAAAGCCACTAAAATTGCCTATTGAATAATTAACTCCAGTATATCATTGGTAGATTTTTGATTCTTTCTACTAACTTCTTCTATAGTGTTCGAACCTGCAATTATAATGTTATGATTTTCGAGTACTATCTTTGCCTCATCGTACTCAATACCTAATACACTAAAAACATTAGACATTGGAGCTTTGGAAAGCTTTTCCATTATAACACGCTCTTCGTCCACTACTTGTAATTTTCCTAAAATAATTAAACCAACCGAAAGTAACAAAACTACTATGGCAGAAGTAACAAACATTTTCTTTTTAAAATGAATTTTCAAACTCTTCCAATTAATTATTATATGAAGGGCTGAGAAAATAACAAACGCCAAGCCTGAAAATTCATGAACAATTTCAGTATAGTCATCAAATACATGAATGAACATAAAAATACCAGAAAGTCCAATTACAAGGAAAAGAAAAGTAATGTAAGGTGTAACGAAGTCTCTTTTGATTTTCATTTTTTCTATACTCTCTCTCTGGCATAACGGCGCTGCGGATAAGTTGCGAAGGGCGAGACGCCGAAGGCATCATAGCCCTGAGTCAATTTCAGCCGCTTGATGGCCGGCGCGAAATGCCTGACAGAAGGCGGATGGTAATCTGTAGCGGCGATGGCGCGGCGTGAAGGGTCCGCGCCATCATAGTCTAGATTGTTTCCAGATAATACGCACTCCCATTTTTCATTTACAAGCTATCCACAGGACTTTTAACACCAAGCCACCCTTATTTAAAACATGGGTGTAAACCATTGTTGTTCTCACATCACGATGCCCCAATAGCTCCTGGACGGTGCGAATGTCATAGCCGCTTTCCAAAAAAAAAGATGAACGGCAAAAGAATAACGGGAGTGCAAGGCCTCACTGAGCTGATCCAGCAGCCTGGGTTTATGGGCCTTTATGGAGACACGATTTGAATCAGGGTTTCGCGGATTTGTTTCCATTCTGGTTCCCTTATTTGCAAAAACCAAACCTGGAAAAATTTTTCTAGCATTCTCTCTTTAAGAATAAGGATTATTTCAATGGTATCCGATCCTTATATTTAACAAGTGATTTCCGGACAGCATACCGCCCACCATGCATAACACAAGGCGAAAAAGGGGTTATGTAAAAGGGTTTAAAACCCTTAATCCGTTGATCTTAAAACCATCTTGAAGGTCTTCGGACAGTATGGTGTCGCACCGGGCGAATGCGGCCGCCTGGATAATCATCGCATCCCAGAAGGATATCTGAAACCGCTTGTGGATATGAACCGCGGTGACGACCATTTCATAATCCGGTTTCACAATTTCCATGATTGAGAGATAATTTAGATATTCAAGCGCCTGATCGGACGAAAGGGGGAAGGCTATCTTTTGAGTGGCGACAACATAAAATTCCTGAATCACCTGGACGCTGATCACCCCTGATCCATTCTGAATGTGATCCCGGATAAGCCGCCGGGCTTTGGCGCTTTTGTGAGATCCTTCCGGAGATGAGTCAATGGCGTAAATCAGGGTGTTTGAGTCAAAAAAAACATTACCGCTCATGCAATTCGTTCCTGCTCCATTTTTTTTCTCCGACGCGTGCCTTGCATTTCCGGTAAAAGGCATCCAGGCCGTTAAGCGCCGCTTCACGGCCCAGGTCGCTTTCAATAAATTCGGCTATCCTTTGCCGGACGATGGCGTTGATGGATGTTTTTCTTTTGCCGGCCAGCATCCGGGCCTTTTGAAGCAGGTCGTCATCGATTTTTAATGTGATATTTGCCATGGCAGATTACCTTTTTTGATTTTTGGATGAAAATTAGCACATAAACTGTGCTATGTCAAGGCAAAATAAAAAAGGAGACCCGATGCAGTTCAGATCTCCTTTTTGGATAAACGCGATGCTGATTTTAAATTGTCTGCCGGCTATTTTCTCCCCGAATACTCCTCATAGGCCATGGCCACGGTCCGGTAAACCAGATGGGCCAGCTTGGAAAACGGCAGGAACATGAACAGCACAAACACAAACATCAAATGGATGAAGTAAAGCGCGTAGGTCACAAACGCCGCGTCCGCCAGACGGGTCAGTTCGGTGAGCATGCCGGTTACGCCAAGGCCCAGCACCAGCCAGATTAAAAACCAGTCTTTGTAGGTGCTGACCTGGTCATCCTCTTTCGCCATTCGGTTTTTGAGCATCAAAGATGCCCCGATGATCAGGACGATGCCGCTGATATTGGCCAGCCATTTGACCGGGTTCATCTGGGAATACGGCCCATGAATCCCGAACCCGTAGAGCACTACGAAAAAGATGGAGGTGACGATAAACAAACCGACAAAGGAGAAAAACACCATCATATGGGGGGTGGTCCGCTCGCTGTTCTCAGTGCATTCGGAAAACTGGGTGTGCTTTAAAATCTTGGGAATGACCCGAATCAACGCCTGAATAAAGCCCTTGACCTCAATGTTCTGCTTGCTGGTTTTTCCCTCCTCCAGGGCGTTTTTATGAATATCCGCGATAAACCGCTTCAGCCCCAGGGCGAAAACCGCCGCGACCCAGATCGACAGCGGAATGAAAATCAGGTCCACCAGCCAGGAGGAAAAGAACAGATGATGAGCGATCTCGCCTGCCTCATTGCGCGGCGGCGAAAAATCCAGCAGACCGGTAATCAAGCCGAGGACCAGAAAGACCACCACCGGAATCAGGGCCAGGATCGGTATCTTTTTGGGATCGTTCACCAGCCGGCCGAGGGTTTTCATTCCGGCGTAATGCATAATCGCGTACATGCGAATGGCCGCCAGCACATCCCCGGGTTTGGCGCCCCTCGGACAATAGGTGGAACAGTCCCCGCAGTTATGGCACAGCCAGATATCCCCGTTTCCCACCAGCTTGTCCTTCAATCCCCAGGAAGCAGCGATCATCTCTTTTCTGGGGAACGGCTTGGTATCCGGCGAAATGGGGCAGACCACCGAACAGGTGGCGCATTGAAAGCATTTCTTTACCGACTCCCCGCCCAGTTGGCCAATCTCCTTGATAAATTCCATATCCGGTTCGACCAGGTATTTACCCGCCATAATCATACCTCCCATATCGGCATTGCGTTGCGCATCTTTAAATTTTTTGATCTATACGGTCAAACCCGCTTTGGACTGACGGCGGGCGGCCTGATTCAACTTGATCAGAACCCTTTGAACGGGTTCGGTCCCATCTCCTCGACGCTCTTTACAAACTCATTGATAATATCAGGAATTTTATCATACTCGTCGATGGCTACCTCGTGCATGGCGACCCGCTCGTTTTCAAGCGCCAGACTGGCCAGGGCTTCACCGATTTTTCTCATACGGATATCCGCCAGCTCGCTTCCCTTGATGAAATGGCACTGGTAATCATCCCCATGCTTGCATCCCAGAAGAAAGACGCCGTCCATGCCCTTAGCCAGGGCGTCCTTGATCCAGACCACGTTCACCGAACCCAGGCATCTCACCGGAATCAGCCGAACGTCGGCCGAATAGGACAGCCGGTTTAGGCCCACGATATCCAGGGCCGGGTAAGCGTCGTTTTCGCAGACCAGACCGAGGATTCGAAGCGGCGGTTCCGTGTAATCGTCTTCGGACGGCACCTGAACCGCCTTGACCATGGAACCGATGCTGTCGATATTGTAATCGGCAAACCCGATGATCCGCTCCGGGCAAGCGCCCATGCAGATGCCGCAACGCCGGCACCGGGTGGGGTTGGGTTTCGGGGTTCCCTTGGCATCATCATCCAGCGCCCCGAAGGGGCACTCCTCGGTGCAGCGCTTGCACTGGGTGCATCGCTGGAAGAAGAAATCCGGAAAGGTCATGTCCCCGGAGCGCGGATGCACCGCGACCCCGCGGTTTGCGGATTCCAGGCACTGAATCGCCTTTAAGGCGGCGCCGGAAGCGTCCTCAATGGATTCCTCGATGGTCATACTTCGCCGAATCGAACCGGCCGCGTAAATCCCGGTCCGCTGGGTTTCATAGGGGAAGCAGATGAAGTTTGAGTCCGCATACCCGTCAAAAAGATCGTTGTCGCGGAACCCGGGGCCCTGGCGGTAAGCCAGGTTGACCACCGGATTATCGACCGTGACCGGCACCATGCCGGTGGCGATCACCACCATATCGGCCTTGACCTGGATCTGCTCGCCCAGCAGGGTGTCCGTGGCCTCCACGATCATGCCGGACCCGTTTTTAGATACCGCCGAGACCTCCCCCTTTGACATGAATATGCCGATATCCTGCTGAATGCTTTTGTAAAAATTCTCAGACAGGCCCGGCGTTCTCATGTGCTGATAAAAAATAAAGGCCTTACCGTCGGCATAGTCCTCGCGAACATACTTGGCCTGTTTCAGGGCCACCAGGCTGGTGACCGCGCCGGTATAAGCGAAATCCGAGTCATCCCCCTTGCCCGGGCTCTGAATGAACACCACGGACTTGGCCGGCTTGCCGTCGGACGGACGGACGATCTTTCCCTTGGCCGCGAGTTCCTCGAACTGGTAGTTGGTCACCACATCCGGCAGGTCCCCAAACCCGAGATGGGCGAACTCATCCTTTTCCGGCGCGTAGGGCCGCCACCCGGCCGCAAGGACCACCGCGCCGAATTTCTCGCCGTTGGGATCAACGGTCAGGATATCCACCTTGCCCGTGTTGTATTCCATAAACTTGGCGTGAAGCTTCTCAGGATCAAGTTCCTTGCCGCTTTCGTCCACCTTCATCTCATCCGGAAGCGGATACGGCACGTCAAACTCGATTTTTTCGCCGGGCTTTTTCAGGGTCACCGTAAAGTTTCCGGGCTCTCCGGCGATCCGGGCGACCTCGGTTTCCGTTTTTACGGTGATTTTCGCATCGGCTTCGACCTGTTTGATCAAATCCGCTGCAACCGGCGATATCAGGTTTTCATGCGGCGGGGAGATCGGAAGCTGCTTGCGCCATTTCGCCGCTTTGCCGCCCAGGGTCGCGCCCAGTTCCACAATGGTGACTTCGTAACCCGCCTTTGAGGCATCCAGGGCTGCGCTCATGCCGGTGACGCCGCCGCCGAGGACCAGTATCTTTTTTGAAAAGTTTTCCAGTTTGTAGGGTTCCGGCAGGTTCACCTTTTTCACGCGCGCCATGCCCATGCGCAGGTAGTCCTCGGCCATCATCTGAACCCGGTCGAAGTTGTCCGAGTCCGCCTTTTCTTCATCGGTCAGCGCCGGGAACTCGGAACGGGGATGGGACCAGATCACCCCTTCCCTCAGGTTGACCCGCTCCACGATGCATCCGTCAAACCGGAACACATCGTAATTCACGCGGCGGGAGCAGCCGGCCAGCACCAGGGTGTTGATCCCCTTTTCCGCGATATCCTTTTGAATCAGGGCAACGCCCTCCTTGCCGCAGAGGAACGGATGGGTCTGGCAGGGCATTTTTCCCTCTTCAGCCACCCCGCTGAGCGCCTTGACATCAAGGGCATCCCCGATGCCGCACCCCGTGCAGATATAGACACCATACTTTTTATCCATTGGGTAACCTCCTACCTCCTCACCAGGGTTTGAATCGCTTTCAGGGCCATGCCGGTCGCATTCTGGTTCGATGACACCACATCGGCCGGTTTGTTGGCGCAGCCCGCCGCAAACATGCCGCCCTTTTCAAAATCGTTGATGATAAACCCGTCCTCGGTATACTTGAGCTCGCCGGCGGGCAGCTTGGCGGCCGCCGCCGTGGGCTGCATGCCGGTGGCCAGCACGACCATATCCACGGTCTCACGGATTTTTTCTCCGGTGACGGCGTTTTCGGCAACTACGGTGATCTGATGGTTATCCGCCGCCTGCTCCACCTCGGCCACCTTTCCCTTGATGAAAAACACGTTTTCATCCGCCTTGACCTTTTTATAGAACTTTTCATACCGGTATCCCGGGGCCCGCAGATCGATATAAAAGATATAAATTTTGGCTTCGGGGATCCGTTCCCGAATATAGGTGGCGTGCTTCAAGGAGGCCATGCAGCAGATATAGGAACAATAGGGCAGGTGGTTTTCGTCCCGGGAGCCGGCGCACTGGACAAAGGCGACGCTTTGGGGTTCCTTGTTGTCTGAGGGCCGCAGGATCTTGCCCCGGGTCGGGCCGTTGGGCGCGGCCAGCCGCTCCAGCATCATGTTGGTGATGATGTTGGGGTAACGGCCAAACCCCAGGGTGTCAATCTTGGCGGCATCGTAGGGCTCCCATCCGGTGGCCCAGACAATGGCGCCGACGCTTAAATCAATGGTTTTGGCCTTCATCTCCAGATCGATGGCGCCGTACCGGCAGGCCTCCACGCACCGCTTGGCGTCCTCGGTGCCGATAATCTCCGGAGCCAGCACGTACCGCGCCGGAAAGGCCATCTCAAACGGCAGGTAAGCCCCTTTTCGCTTGTCCATGCCGAAGTTGAACTCGTTGGGCAGCTCGGCCTGGCAGGCCTCGGTGCAGGCCCCGCAGCAGGTGCAGTTTTCATTCACATACCGGGGATTCAGCCGGACCCGGACGCTATAGCTGCCGGGACCGCCCTCCACCTTTTCCACCTCGGCCAGAGTAAACACCTTGATTCGCGGATTGTCCTTGATCCGCCTGAAATTGATCTCCAGGCCGCAGGTGGGGGGGCACAGCTTCGGAAAATACTGATTGAGCTGAACGACCCTTCCGCCCAGATACGGATTCTTCTCAACGATGAACACCTCATACCCCACCTCGGCGGCTTCAATGGCCGCGGTCAATCCGGCGATGCCGCCGCCGACCACCATCAGGCTTCCGCTAAAAGGGGCTGCTTTGTTTTCTGCCATCTGTCCCTCCGTACATTTTCTATTTAAATAAAAAATTCGCCTAAAAAAATAAAACGTATTGATTCAATTGCCAAACCGTAGAAGGAACCTAAAAATTTAAGTTTCAAAACCTATCACAATCCATCCGTTTGTCAAGAAATTTTGCCCACAGAAATTTTACCCGCAGAAAATTGAGGGATTTGCTGACAACCGCCATGTTCCCTTTCGCTTTGAAACGACGTGGACGACTTTTTAAAGGCATCCATGATCGTCCGGCGCACATCGGCTAATAGCTCGTCACCCAAAGAGACCGCAACGGCTTCGGATTTATCCGTTTTCTTTTTCATGTCAACCACTTGTTATAGTAACTTTACCCTTATTATTACCCCCTTTAAAGGGTATTACCTCTTTTCCCGCCGGCGCCAACGTGCACCGGGACCGCGCCCGAGACATTCGACATCCCCCTTGGCCTGAAGGGCTCGAAGGACCCTGCGCACCATATCCCGGCTTACGCCCGGACAGGCGCGTTCCAAATCGCTTAGCGAAAATTCCGAAGAAAAATCTCTGACGGCTCTTTCGACCCATTCCGTTTTAGCCCCTCGGGGGGTTTTGGTTTGTCCCACCCGGTCCTTCAATTCGGTGTAGGCTGCTTTCAGAATCGACAAAAGATAATTGATATACGGCCAGGGGTCGTGTCGGCCCTCATACCAGCCCTGGGAGCTTTGCTCCAGGGTTTCATAATAGCGGTCCTTGTGCTGTTCGATAAGGCGCTCCAAGCTGATGTAGCGTCCCACCTCAAAACCCAGGTGGTAACACTGCAAGAGCAGAAGCAGGCGCGACACACGGCCGTTGCCGTCCCGAAATGGATGGATGCACAAAAAATCGAGGTTGAAGGCGGCTAAAAGGACGAGCGGCGGAACCCTGCGATCCTTGATAGCCTCGTCATAGAGTTCCATCAAGTCCTTCATGCAAACCGGAGCATCTTTCGCCGAAACGGTTTTAAAGCGGACCCGCGACCGGCTATCCGGAAACTTTTCAATAATGTCGCCGTTTTTTTCCTTGTACTGCCCGGCATCCCAGATTTCCCCCCGGGTCATACGATGAAGTTGTAAGACGGTCGCTTCCGATATGGGGATTTTCGAACCCTGCTCATGAATCCATGCCAGGGCCTGCCGGTATCCCCGAACTTCTTCCTCATCGCGATCGCGCAGGTGCGACCGGCCAAAGACGATGGTGGCGATGCGGGATTGATCGACCTCCACACCCTCGATCCGGTTGGACGATACGGCGCTTTCAATAAGGGCATGCTCCCGGAGAACCTTTAAACGCTGCGGCGATTGGAGGGCGAACAACCCCTGCTTTCCCCGCGCCTCCCCAAGATCCGCAAGGTACCAGGACGTGGATGCGGGAACCGATTCGAACTTCCGGGCAAAGAGCCGCAATGTCATCATGGCGCTTTTCCTTTACCGTATTTAATAGCTTCTATAAAATGCCTCCGCCGTGAATTTCACGAACTCCGCGGTTTTCTCAGGACTCCGGGTCGCCCCTCATCCTGACCTTGTAAGAATTCCTTACAAGTTGCCGGTTCGTCCAGTTCGCCTTCCTGATAAATGGCTTTGAGATGAAGGGTGATGTTTTGCGGCGTGGTTTGATAGAGTTCGGCCATGGCAGCCTGGGTCATCCAGACGGTTTCATTCTGGAGCCGGACCTCAATGCGGGTTCGGCCGTCTTCGGTGCGGTAGAGGAGCAACTGACTCTGAACAGGAAGATTTGGAGATTTATCAGTGTGTTTTTTATTGGTCATTGAGTGGCCGCCTCCTCGATGAGTTGTTCTACACGGAATTTGGCTTGATCGAGCAGGTGTTTGGATTCTTTTTGTTTTTCAAGACTGTTTCGTAGTAAATCGCCAATGGCCTTTTGTTTTTCTGGGTCAAGGAGCGGGACCACAAACCGGTCGATATCGGCCGGATAAAGTTCCGCCTGGGCACTGCCGCGGGCATGCTTTTGGGTTTGATACCGACCGATTACCGACTGAAAAACCAGGGATAAATAAGCGGCATCGATTCCTGGAATCAGCCGCAGAATGTTGACGTGGTTGCTCGCCAAAGCAGGCTTGTTTTGAAGATAAACATTAGTTCGCCCAATATAAGCGCCGGTTGTGTAAATAAGGAGATCGTCTTGTTGGATATGGCCTTCCGGGCAGGCGAAAAAGGCGTTTTCACTGGTTTTTTGTAAACCGTCGTAATCGATGTGCTGCGGGCCTAAATGCTGACTATTCACCACGTCAAACGGTCCATTTTTAATATAGACCGGCTGAACACCACGGCGGTTGTATAAACGGATATCCCGGACAGGCGTTGGGTTAAATTTTTTCAGATGGTCGATAATTTGATCAAAACGCGGCTGAAAGTGATGGGCATCAAGCCGCCGCGACTGTTCCAGATCGCTGAACCGCGTCGTGTAACCCACAGGTTTTTTGAAGTTCAGCTTGTCCAGTCCAAGCTCGGATTCGAGGAAATTTTGGGCTTTTAAATAAAAAGTCTTTGCTTCTGTGCGAAGCTGGTATGCTTGTTTTGTGCTGGATGCAATTTCTTCCTCATATTTACCAAATCTTGGAACTACGAGATGCCCAATGTTTCGAATGTATAAATTTAACTGAACGTTTCCAGCGGATTCCCGCAAAGATTGGAATTTACCATACTTTGAATTGAGGAAGGTTGAAAGGTAATAAGGAGAACAATTATTATGATTTGTAATTCTAATAATTCCAACATGGCGGTCGCAATTACAAGGGGTTAAATAAGGCTCAACAACAGCCACGTTTCCTATGGTCCCTACAGTCGTGATTATGACATCGCCAGCCGTTAATTTTGTTCTTGGGTTCTGTTCATTTTGCCTATGCGATATGTATATACAATCGTCGACTACGAACTCATTATCTTTCACACATTTTGCAGATATATATCGGATACCATCTTTCACAGTATCGGGAGATGCATGTATGCCATCTGTTATGTATGCAAATTGAGATATTTTTTCTGCATTATGCGAATCAAGTCTCTTAAAGTATTTTTGATAATCCGGCCGATAAAATTCTGCATCAGTTCGGTTAAAATTTTGAATTTCAGAATAATTTATGTTGCTCCAAACCGCCATCACCCCACCTCCCAGAAATCAAATCCCTGTTCCTGGGCGAACCGCACAAAGGCCTCGGCCACGCAGAGCCGGTCATCCGGGATATTTGCGGCATCCTCCAGGGCCTCGGCTGTCACGTCGTAATTGACCAGGTCCTGGTCCACCACAAGCTGGCCCGACTGGGGATGGCTGTCGGGAAATTCCACCAGGCTGCCGTCCGCATCCACGAGATATTCATAATCCCCGGAATTGTTCTTGCCGCCCCGCTCGCTCACGGCCATGAAAATGGGGTAATCCAGACGCTTGGCCGCCTCGACCGCGATCCAGCGTTCTTTCAAGGTCCCGATAAGATCAGGATCTTCCAGAATCAGTTCCAGCTTGCCTTTGTTGCTGAGAAGTTTTACGGCGGTTTCCGCCTCGGGAATGGCTTTTTCCAGGCTTTTGATCTCGGTCCTGTAAGTCCGCTGCTTGATTTTCTGTTTTTCCCTCAGCCGCTGAAAGGCGGTTTTGTGTTCTGCTTTTATGTCTTTCAGCCGGGCTTTCAGGTCTTTTTTGTCGCCTTCCCACTGCTGGGTGACGGCATCAATTTCCATTTCCTGCTGCTGCTTAAGGGCCTCGATATCATTATCCAGATCAGCCAGCTTTTGTTTTACCCGGATCAATTCGGCCTTCAGGGAATCGCTTTTTTCCTCGACGTCAGCGATTTTTTCGGCCTGGGTTTTATCAACTTCCGCAGCTTCCAGTATTTTGGAATCTTCGAGTTCATAGTCTTTCTCCGACGGTTCGGATTCCGGGAGTTCCGGTTCCGGCTCGGAAAAGGTTTCCCCTATCAGGTCTGCGACAGATTCGGGAATTATTTCATCCGGAACATCCGGCACATAACGGTGGGCCGCGATCAGGTCCTTGATCTGTTGTTCGTAATCCGGACAGGCGGCGGCCACTTCCTGTTTCATGGCCGCGATGCGGGCCAGGGCGTCTTCCGTATATTTCTGAAAAAACAACACCGAGGTCTTGGTGCCGGTGTGGGGCTTGAAGGTGTTGGGATGCAGGCCCACCACGGCCAGAAGCCGGGCTTTTTTGAGAATCCACTCCCGGATAAAGGCCAATGACGAGTTGTTGAACTTGCCCTGGGGCAGGACAATGGCGGCCCGGCCCCCGGGTTTGAGCATCTTCAAGACTCGCTCGATGAAGAGAACGTCGCGTTCTTCCTTGGGGGCTTTGTCCTTGGCGCGTTTGAGGGCGGGCTTGGCCAGATCATAGTAGGCCAACATTTTGCGGTCTTTCATTTCACCCGCAAAGGGCGGATTGGTGAGGATGACGTCAAATTTCAGGTGCTCGAAATATTCCCAGGCATGGTCTTCGTCCTTGAGCGTCTCGTTTTCAGATATTTTTTTAGAGGTCAGTTTGGCCTGACGTAGCTCGTGCATCAGGGCCTGGCCCGAACCGGATTCATACCAGGTTTTGGGATCAAGGCTGCTCACATCCGGCCCGAAAATTTTGGTATGCCCGTCACCGGCAATCAGCATCAGGGCCCGGGCCGTTTTGGATGCCCGGGTTTCAAAATCGATGCCCCAGAGATATTGGGAGGCGTATTTGAATTTCCGCAGTTCCCGGGATTTCTGGTCCCTGGCCGGATAGCACCATTCCATGGCATGCAGCAAAAAGCCCGCCGAGCCGCATGCCGGGTCCATGACATATTCGTGGGGCCGGGGGTTGAGCATGCGCACGCACATTTCCACCACGTGACGGGGGGTGAAGAACTGGCCTTTCTTCTTTTTGGCTTCCGTGGGGAGCAAATATTCAAAGGCATCATCCATAATCCGTAAATTTGATCCCATGAGCCGGACGCCTTCGATGCGCCCCACGCAGATCTGGAGATGCCGTTTCATCAACTCGATATCTTCACCGGGCCGAAAAATGCCCGGCCATGCCTCGCAAGCTTTTTTAAAAAGACCGTCAATCCGGTCATAGGTCAGGTCCGGGTCCGGAACCCCGGTTTTAGGGTTAACCACCTGCCCGAATTCGACGGTTTTATCTCTGCGAAATTCCTGGGCCTGGGTCTCGTCCCAGATTTTGGCGAAAATGAGTTTGAAAATTTCATTGAATTCATCCTTGCCGCTGTCCGCCAATACCAGTTCTTCAAGGCCCTGAATAATCTCCTTGAAATTAAACTCCCGCTTTAAATCTAAAAGGGTTTTTCGAGCGGAAAGAATGTCTTTGGGCTCCTGACCGCGCTTGGGTATGTCAAATAACGTGTTATCGAACTCCTTGGGATAGGGACGATACAGGATAATGCTGTCGCTGCCGTTGGACCAAACCGCCACCGGCGCACCTTTGGCGTTCATGTAGCTTTTCAGTTGCTCGATGCCGTCCTTGCGTTTGGGTTTTTTGCACTCGACGATGATCTTGGGGGTTTCCTTGGTATCGTCGGTATACACGATGATATCGGCGGCCTTGGTGCCCACTTCGGTGCCGAACTGAACGCTTTTTTCCAACTCGATTTCATCCGGCAGGTATCCATACTGATGAATCAGCTTGTACACCCAAAGCTGGCGGACGATTTCCTCAGGCGCGAATTTTCCACCGTCCGCATAAACCTGGACCTCTTCCTTTCCCGAGGCAAAAGGGACCATGCTTTTTATAAAATACTTTATCTTGCCGGCATCCCGGCCGGTTTCAGCAATTTTCGAATAAATGGAGAGGATTTCGTGAATGGGTTTTCCCAGGGTTTCAAATTCGGTCAGCTCGTATTTGACGCCCGGCTCTTTGAATATGCGGTCGATCAATTCCCTGGTCGTTGATGTGGTCATGGGCTCTGCTCCGAAGGATAGGTGTTTATGTTCTTTTTCAAAATTTCTTTCCCCAATGGCGTAATGCGATAACGCTGTTTAGAACTGCGCGGCTTGTCGGGGA